>JBFHIO010000090.1:0-6868 GCA_041596435.1 Desulforhopalus sp.
ACATACAAACGACTGCGTCCGTTTGCACTCAGAACCCGCCGAATAACCAGTCTGGTATCTCCGCCAAAGCCACCCTCTTCCAACCGTTCGAGCAGACGCCAATGATTCGAATCAACCTCAAACAGAGCCTCAACCTCGCAGGTGGATTCACCGCTGCGAATCCACTCCACCGAGGCGCGGCGTCCAGAAAGGAGGTGAATAGCCCTGAGCATGACCGATTTTCCCGCACCAGTCTCGCCAGTCATTACCACAAGGGAGCCCGCCCCGCTGTGAGGCTGCTCAAAATTCAACTCCAGCGCCTCAATCAACGCCAGATTTTTTACGCGCAATTCACAAAGCATGATTACTCCTGCTGCTGTCGAAAAAAAAAACGAATGAAGTTTACCCTGATTTACGAAATTTCCGGCGGAAGAGAAGACGCCCCCTCTACAGAGCAGCTTCCCGTGCTTTCAGCACCATAAAAGTCTATAAGAAGAAAGGACAAGGGGAACGCATTGAATATTTTTCCTGCCTTGCTGCAATATACCCGTTTTACAAGAGTCATTACCTGCAAAATATACCGAACCTCTACAAATTAAATGCAGCAACACGCCTGCAACAGTCCGGCAATAAAAAAAAAGGCAGGAGCTTTTCAGCTCCTGCCTTCCACAACTTTTTCTTTCATCGCCCTGTCGGATTCAGTTTATTTAACAATATCCTGAATAGTTTTGACAATCTCCGGATTGGCAAGAGTCATAACATTACCCACATCCGACTTGCCGGAGATAGCTGCCAGTACCCGGCGCATAATCTTACCAGAACGGGTTTTCGGCATATCTGGAACAATCCAGACGTTCCGACACTTGGCAATTTTGCCGATTTCATGGGTAATGGCATCGGCAATCTTCTGCACAAGCTCCTCTGAAGGTTCAAATCCAGGCTTCAGCGAGACATAAATCTCCGGCTCTTTCCCTTTGATTTCATTGGCGACAGCAACCACAGCAGCTTCGGCAACTCCATCCACTGTAAGTGCCGCCGACTCAATTTCTTTGGTTCCGAGACGATGACCAGATACGTTAATAACGTCATCTATCCTGCCGAGGACACGAACATACCCGTCTTTACTCATTGAGCCGGCATCACCGGTAAGGTAGAGCCAGTCACGCCAGTCTTTACTGTCGAGCTTGCTGTACATGCCGTAGTAATCATTAACAAACCTCTCACGGTCTCCCCACACAACCTGCATGCAGCCCGGCCAGGGATTTCGAATACAGACATTACCGGCCTTGCCACAGCCCGGTTCCAGCATCTTGCCCTCTTCATCAAAGATCCCGGGGTGAATCCCCGGCACACCAGGTCCGGCGCTGCCAGGTTTCATCGGCTGCAGTGCCGGCACCGTGGAACAGAGAAATCCGCCGGTCTCAGTCTGCCAGTAGGTATCGCAGATCACCGCCTTTCCCCTGCCGACCACGGACTCATACCAGCGCCACACTTCCGGTTCAATCGGCTCACCAACCGTCGTCATGTGTTTGAAATGAAAATCATATTTCTGTGGTTCATCCGGGCCAACCTTGCGCAATGCCCGAATAGCAGTGGGTGCAGTGTGAAAAATATTAACATCAAGATCCTGAGCAATGCGCCAGCTGCGTCCTGCGTCGGGATACGTCGGCACACCTTCGTAGATCACCGAAGAACCACCGAGTGCCAGCGGACCATAAACGGTAAAACTGTGCCCGGTAATCCATCCGATATCCGCCGTGCACCAATAGACATCCTCAGGGTGCAGATCAAGGATATACTTCGTCATCGCCGTTACGTAGGAGAGATACCCGCCAGTGCCATGCACGGCCCCCTTCGGCTTCCCGGTGGTACCGCTGGTGTACATCAGAAACAAAGGATCGTTGGAATCCATCTCTTCCGGTTCCACCCGCGCGCCGTGGTATTTTTTCAGTTCTTCATTAATAACAAGATCCCGCCCCTCTGTAAGGGTTGCTCCCGCAGAAAGCGTTCCAGGATAACGCTGCCAGACAAGAGCATGGTCTACCTTCTGACCGCTCTTCTCAGCCAGTTCACATGCCTCATCATCCACCTTTTTGTGTGGCAGGAGACGGCCACCCCGATAGTAGGCATCAACAGTAATCAGTACACGGGAACCTGAGTCAACGATACGGTCAGCACAGGCACTGGAGGAAAAGCCCCCGAAGACTACGTTATGGATAACACCGAGGCGGGCACAGGCCAGCATGGTAATGGGAAGTTCAGCACACATCGGCATGTGTAAAGCCACCCGGTCACCCTTTTTAAGCCCGGCGGTATCGCGCAGCAGAGCAGCCAGTTCATTCACCCGCACCCACAATTCCTGATAGGTGATATGCTGAATTCGTTCACCCTCCAGCTCAGGCACAAAGTGAATGGCAGTCTTGTTCTTCAGCTCAGCCAAATGCCGATCAACGCAGTTGTAGCAGGCATTAAGCCTGCCATCAACATACCATTTCCAACAGGGAGCATCACTGCCGTCAAAAACCTTCGAATAGGGTTTATACCAGCTTAAAAGCTCGGAAAATTCAGCATAGTAGTCTGGAAAATTCTCATATTTGAAACGGTCAAAAATCCCCTCATCGGTGAGGTTGGCCTGGGCCTTGAACTCTTCTGAAGGATAGAAATACGCCTCTTCTTTTCCGCGTACGGCAAAGCCGGAATCACTGCTCATTAGGACTCCTTTCTGCTGTCACGAACCAGTCTGGTTCCTGTGTTGGTTGTAAGAATCATCTTCGGGCCGCCTGCTCTATAAGGAAATTCAGAGCAGTAATTCCTGCACCACATGGCTGCGGTACGGCATGGAATGTGGGCAAAGAGAATAATGGACTTTAAGAAAAAATGAGAGTACCATCTTTCAAAGATACTGCAACCCATTATCTCTATTTTTTATATTCGTTTTTCCTTAAATACTATGAAGATAACTGTACTTGTTGACAATCGAACCTCATCTCCGGCCCTCCTTTCTGAGTGGGGACTTTCCCTCTACATCTCAGTCGGAAATTACAATCTGCTCTTTGACGCCGGAGCCGACGACGCCTTTGCCCGCAACGCTGAAACACTGGGGATCGACCTGAGCAAAGTTGATGCTTTTGTTCTCTCTCACAGCCACTACGATCACGGCAATGGCCTCAAAGTTCTTCTCCAATGCAACAGCTCTGTACAGGGCTGGCGCACCCTCCTTCCTGACGGACTCTGCTGCAGTAAAAAAGGGACAAACCCCGCAAGAGTAATTGACCTCCGTGAAGACATCTCCGCCCTGACGAAAAATTTCAACGAAGCAGACCAGCTCACTGAGATTCTACCTGATATATTTATTCTTCCTGCTACTCTTGAAAAAGCAACCTGGCCAATGCCGCGAGGCAACCGTTCCCAGTTTCTCCGACACACGGACGGCACAACCTCCCCGGACAATTTTCAGCACGAACTCATCCTTGTTATTCATGAGGGAGACGGACTCGTCATCTTCACCGGATGTGCTCACAGCGGTGTCTGTAATATGATAGAGACCACCCGGCACCACTTCCCCGACCTGCCGGTCAAGGCAGTAATCGGCGGTTTCCACCTCACCTCCACAGAAGGAGATGAGGCCTCTGACGAGAGCGAAGAGGAAATCATCCGTATCGGCGAATACCTGCTTGCTGCAACAACCGGCCGGATATGGACCGGACACTGCACAAGCGACCGGGCATGCCAGATTCTCCAGAGGGTCATGGGGGAACGGATGTCACTGATGGAGTCTGGACTCGTTATTGAGCCTTAATCTCAGGACAACATTGAATAACGGAACGAAATACAAGGTACCCTCAAGATGTCAGCAGGAGACACTGTTACAGCACGATCTTCTATAATCCCTCACCCCGGCCAACCCGCTTTTCATGGATATTCTCTTTAATACACACGGTTTTATCCAGATAATATCACTGCTCACTCTTGGCCTTATCGCTGGTATCATCAATACCCTCGCCGGTGGCGGCTCTAACCTCACGGTGCCTTTGCTGATGGTGTTCGGCATGCCGCCGGATATCGCCAACGCCACGAACCGCATAGGTGTCATCATGCAGAGTTTTGCCGGTGCTGAAGGATTTCGCCGGAGAGGCTGCCTGCCCCTGCACGATTTCAAGGCAATGCTCCTGCCTCTTTTCATCGGCGCTGCAGCTGGCGGGTTTGCTGCAGCCTTCGCTCCGCAGACTCTGCTCAAATACTTCATTCTCGGGGCAATGCTTCTTGTTGCCGGGATAACCCTTGTTTGTCCTGATGTCATTGCGCCCCCTCCCGGCACAGTGACGAAAAGGGTGGCAGATGTACCCTCTGCCCGCTGGCTTCTCCTGCTCACCGGTTTCTACGGCGGCTTCATCCAGGCCGGAGTCGGTTTCCCCCTTATTGCCGTCTTTGCCGGTTCGCTGCGCTATGATCTGGTGCGCAGCAACGCTCTCAAAGCACTGGCCGTCCTCTTCTTCACTGCTGTGGCACTGCTCATCTTCATTGTGCAGGATCAGGTTCGCTGGATCCCCGGGTTGATCCTCGGTATCGGCTCCACCGCTGGCGCAATGCTTGGCGTAAAGATGGCAATCCGTGCCAGTCAACGCTCCCTGAAATGGTTCCTTTTTATTATGACCCTCGTCGCCAGCGCAGCTGCCATTCTGCTCTGAGCTTTTGCTGCCACAGCACCTGTCGGGCGATACCGGAGGAGTTGCCAGGGCGTCATGTTTCAGGTAAAATCGACGACAAAAGACGCCACCCCCCGATAATTTCCCCCGGAACAACACATGCAGAACTCTCTTTTTGAACAGAACAACTCCACCGAAGCTCCCCTCGCCGAAAAGATCCGCCCACAAATTCTGGCCGACGTCTCCGGACACGAGAAAATACTTGGAGAAGGATCTGTACTGCGCAGGATGATTGAGACGGACACGTACACATCCTTTATCCTCTGGGGACCTCCAGGAAGTGGCAAAACGACCATCGCCCGTTTGATTGAGAAGTCAACCAGCCACCGTTTCAGCTCTTTCTCCGCCGTTTTCAGCAAGATCGCCAGTGTCAAAGCTCTGATGCAGGAAGCCGAACAACGACGCCGTTTTGAAAAACAGTCGACTCTGGTCTTTATTGATGAAATCCATCGCTTCAACAAATCGCAGCAGGACGCGTTTCTTCCCTGGGTAGAATCCGGGGCCGTGGTCCTCATCGGTGCCACAACCGAGAACCCCTCCTTTGAAGTAATTCCAGCTCTGCTCTCCCGCTGCCATCTGTTTGTACTCGATTCCCTCAGCGAAGAGCAGCTCCTCGCCATCTACCGTCGTGCCATTCCCCTTCTTGGCAAACGTCTCTCTTTCACTGACAAGGCATTGCAAATCCTCGTCGAAAGGGCCGGAGGAGATGCCCGGCGTGGTCTCAACGACCTTGAGATGGTGGCCGGCAACGCCGAGATCGGTGAGACCATTGATGCCAGACAGGCAATGTCTCTTGTTACGCAACGTTCCTCTTTTTACGACAAAAAAGGTGAAGAACACTACAACCTCATTTCTGCCTTTCAGAAATCAATACGCGGCAGCGACCCGCAGGCCGCTCTCTACTGGGCGGCACGCATGATTGAATCGGGTGAAGATCCTCTTTATCTCGTCCGCCGGCTGGTACGCATCGCCTCAGAAGATATAGGCCTGGCCGACCCGAATGCACTGGTTCAGGCGATTGCAGCCAAGGAGGCAATCCACTTTCTCGGCATGCCCGAAGCGACCACGGCCCTCACCCAGCTGGTGGTCTATCTCGCCACCGCACCAAAAAGTAATGCCGTCGAAACAGCATGGTTTGCAGCCAAAAAAGATGCTGACAACAGCGGCCATCTCAAAACGCCAATGCACATCCGTAACGCCCCGACCAAAACTATGGCGGAACTGGGCTACGGCCAGGAATATCGCTACTCGCACGCCTACGAAAACAACTATAGCTATCAGAAGTATTTTCCCGACTCTATGGAAGAAAAAGAGTATTATACTCCGTCCAAATTCGGCTTTGAGCGAGACATCGCCAAACGTCTGGAGTGGTGGCATGGATTGAAAGAGAAGCAGCTTGAAGAAGAAAAGAAGAAATAAAGGCCCCACAAGAGGCCCTCAGACTCATGAAGAACGCGGGACTTTTCAACACCGGGATTACAGCAGATCCAGGCTCCCTGGACCCTGTAGAGAACAGGACAGAATTTTGAAGCAATGGAAATGCAGACAATAAAGAAGGTGCCAGCCCCCGACAAAACAGATGCCACAGCAGCATCCACGCTCAGTCCGAATGCCAGAGCGGCACGACGGAATATTGCCATGCGCCGAGAAGCAAATATCCAAAAAAATTTGTTTTTCAATATCCCCGATAAAAACCCCGAGCAGATCAGTCTCGATGCAGTGCGGTCAATTCTCGGCAGCCGCACTCGGGAATTTCACACCAGCGTTGGCGGAAGATTTTTTTTCCTCATCTGCGCCATGCTGTTGATACTCTTTACGCTCCTTTTCACCCGGGGCACGGCAGAAGCAGTCAACTGGATCTCCGGGCTGCCGGACAGCACCTGCCACTGGCTCATCTGGCCGACGGGGGCCATCGGACTGGGAATAATCACCATCATCCTGCGCTATTTTGTACACTGCCTTCGCTTTGTCATCACCCCGGGACCGCGCTGCATCCTGGAAGAAGACCGCATCGTCTGCCCCGCTATCTTCGGCAGCAGGGACTTCAACTATGACGAAATTATCAAGGTCTCCACAAGTTGCCCCATTGAACACAAACGCCACCGCTTCTTCAATGAACTGCTGATTTACACTCTGGAGGATAAAAAACCTGCCAGACTTGATATCAGTGGTCTCCCCGAAGC
>JBFHIO010000091.1:0-6860 GCA_041596435.1 Desulforhopalus sp.
ATATTTTCCAGCCCGTCCGCAGATGCCATCCCGACGGGCAGCACAGCAGACAAGATGGAAACAATGCTGCATATCGCCATTATTTTTCGTATCACCACGGCCTCCTTCTTTTACAAAATGTATGAATAACAAGAGTTTTTAGTCAGTTTCGAGATATAATAATACATTCTGAAGGCTGTATGTGAAAAAGCCGCCCTTGAGAAATACTTGTTTGCAAAATATTTACTTTTTTGTACTATATTTGAGCTCTCTACTGCAGAGAGAACTGTTGCCGCCGGGACGCTCTTTCGTCCCCATTCAGGGTCTTTAAAGCATGCCCCCGTGCCGTTCGATGAACGAAAGGTTTCCTCCGCCGTTCCTTTTCTTCTCCGTTATTATTACGGCCGGACAAACCAGCCGTCCACCTTCGTCGACACCCCCGTGGTCGGCACGCCCATTGACCCCTCTTCAACCAAAGGTGATTTCTGTGAAGAAAAAGTTTATCTCCCTCTGTCTCGCCGGGGCCCTCGTGCTCGCCGGCAGCTTCGTCAACGCCAGGACACTGCGCCTCGCGATGGACGCCGATCCGGTTTCCCTTGACCCGCTTGTTCAGCTCTCCGGCGGCATGCTGCAATATTCTCACATGGTCTTTGATCCGCTCGTGCGCTGGTCTTCAACGATGGAATTTGAACCGCGGCTGGCTACATCCTGGGAGCGTATTGATCCGCTCACTCTGCGCATGCATCTGCGCAAAGGGGTTAAATTTCACTCTGGCAACGATTTCACCGCCAAAGATGTGGCATGGACCATCGACCGTCTGAAAAAAAGTCAGGATTTCAAGGGGCTCTTTGAAAGCTTTACTCCCGCTGAGGTCATCGACGACTACACCGTAGACATCAAGACCAGCGTCCCCTATGGCCTGACCATGAACATGTGTACCTACATTTTTCCGATGGACTCAAAATTTTACAGCGGTACAGACGAAAAGGGGCAGGCCAAAGACGTGATTGTCAAAACCGACTACTCCTTCGCCAATGCCAACGAATCCGGCACCGGCCCCTATCAGGTAATTGAGCGCGAGCAGGGACAGCGCTGGCTGCTCAAGGCCTTCCCCGGTTACTGGGACAAAAACCACGGGAACATTGACGAGATTGTGCTTACCCCGATCAGTGAAAACGCCACACGGGTGGCTGCCCTGCTTGCCGGCGACGTAGACTTTATCATGCCGGTTCCCCCTCAGGATTTCGACCGTATCGACAACAATAAAAAAATCGATCTGATCACCATGCCGGGAACCCGTATCATCACCCTGCAGCTTAATGGAAAGAGGCTCCCGCCTCTGGCTGATCCAAAGGTCCGTCTCGCTATTGATTATGCCATCAACAATCCCGGTATCGTCAAAAAGATCATGAAAGACCGTGCCACCGTTGCCGGCCAGAACTCCCCGAAGGGATATGCAGGTTATAATCCCGCACTCACCCCGCGCTATGACGTCAACAAAGCAAAAGAACTGATGAAAGAAGCCGGGTATGAGGATGGATTTACCGCCACCATGATTTCCCCGAACAACCGTTATGTCAACGACGAGAAGATCTCTCAGGCAATCGTAGCCATGCTTTCAAGAATCGGCATCAAAGTCAATCTGAAAACCATGCCCAAAGCGCAGTACTGGGATGAGTTTGACAAGCAGGTAGCCGACATCCAGCTCATTGGCTGGCACTCCGATACCGAAGACTCCGCCAACTTTTTCGAGTATCTTTACATGTGCCCGAACAAAGATACCGGCAAGGGCCAATACAACAGCGGCAACTACTGCAATCCCAAAGTTGACGAGTTGACTCTCGCCTCCAACAGTGAAACTGATCTTACGAAGCGGGCGAAGATGCTGCAGGAAGTTGAGCAGATTCTCTACGATGATGCCGCCTTCACTCCGTTGCACTGGCAGATGCTCTCCTGGGCTGCCAACAAAAAGCTGAACAATGCGAAAGACATTGTCAATGTTATGAACTTCCCGTACTTTGGGGATCTGAACATGGATTAAGCCTCACCTGCTGTTTCAGTATTCTGTGACCCCCTCATCCCTGCGGTGAGGGGGTTGTTTCAGCAGGAGGGGACATTCACCGCCAGTCTTCCGCCCATTTTTCTTCGTTACAGCAAGAAATTTGTTCTGGGAGGCAAGTGCCAGACTCCGATATCCATCAGTTGCCTGCAGAAAATTTTCTCCTCGAATACAAACGAAAGACACGCTCTTTCAAGGTACCCGAAGAACTCTTTTTAAACCTCAACCCGCCCATAAACCGCGCCCATGTTTGCATTTATTATTCGTCGTATTACCCAGGCCATTTTCGTGATGCTGGTCATCAGCGTCATCGGCTTCGCCATCAAACAGAGTGTGGGGGACCCGGTACGCGAAATCACCGGGATCTCCGTTTCTGTGGCGGAACGTGACGCCCTCAGGGACAAGCTCGGCCTTAATGACCCCTTCCCCGTTCAGTGGTTCCGCTTTGTCAAAGGCGCCCTGCATGGAGATCTCGGGAACTCGTTTAAATACAAAAAGCCAGCGGTGCAGGTTATTCTCTCCAAGGCCCCGGCCACCCTTGAACTGGTTATCACCACATCAATCCTCGTTGTACTGCTCTCAATTCCAATTGGGATCTACGCTGCGATTCATTCGAAATCCTGGTGGGCACGAATGGCGATGGGCGGCAGTATCATCGGCGTCTCCATTCCGGTGTTTCTCACCGCGATTCTGTTGATTTATGTCTTTGCGGTATGGCTGCAGTGGCTGCCTTCCTTTGGCCGCGGTGAGCTGGTGGAGATCTTCCCCGGCTGGAAATCAGGTTTTTTCACCAGGAGCGGCCTTGCACATCTCCTCCTGCCCACCGTCTCCCTCACCTCCATCATGCTGCCACTCTTCATCCGCCTGATCCGGGCAGAGATGACGGAAACCCTGCAGACGGAATATGTAAAATACGCCCGCGCCAGAGGACTGAAGGAAAAGAGAATTCTCTACGTCCATGCCTTCAAGAACACCCTGCTGCCGGTCATTACGGTGGGCGGGGTACAGCTTGGGACACTGATCGCCTTCACAATCCTTACCGAGACGGTCTTCCAGTGGGGTGGCATGGGCTCAATGTTCATTAAAGCGGTGGAGGACGCAGACACCTCCCTGATGGTCGCCTATCTTGTCTTCGTCGGACTTATCTTTGTGGTGGTCAACACCGTAGTGGATGTGATCTATGGTTACGTCAACCCGATGATCAGAACCGGAGGAGGAAAATGAGACTCTTCAAAAAAATTACCGGCTCCAATCTTTTCTACAATTTTCTCCGCGATCCGATGGCCATCGGCAGTGCCACAGTACTACTTTTCCTGATCGTGGCCAGCTTTGGTGCACCGATCTTTGCCCCGCACAATCCCTACGACCAGACCACCATCGACATTATGGATGCCGAACTGCCGCCGATCTGGACAGGAGCTGCTGATGCCGACAGCCGCTTCCTGCTCGGCACTGACCCGCAGGGGCGCGACATGCTTTCCACCATGCTCTACGGCATGCGGGTCTCCGTGCTCATCGGCGTGGGGGCAGTTGTGCTGCAGTCGCTGATCGGTATCATTATCGGATTGATCGCAGGCTACAAGGGCGGCCGCATGGAAGCCCTGCTGATGCGCCTCGCCGACGTACAGCTCAGCTTCTCCACCTATATGGTGGCGATCTTTATCAGTGCCGTATTTCAGGGAATCTTCGGAATGGGGGTGTACTCGGACTACGCCCTCGGTCTGCTGATACTGGTCATCGGCTTCGCCGAATGGCCACAGTATGCCCGCACAGTACGTGCCTCGGTTATGGCGGAGAAAAACAAAGAGTATGTGGAGGCGGCGCGGGTCATAGGTCTGCCCCAGCGGCGCATCATGTTCCGCCATATTCTCCCCAACACGATGACCCCGGTGCTGGTTATCTCCACAGTACAGGTGGCCAACGCTATTATGAGCGAGGCGGCACTCTCCTTCATCGGCCTCGGCATGCCGCCGTCCCAGCCATCTCTCGGCTCACTGATTAAATCAGGCTTTGACTATATCGCCAGCGGCTCATGGTGGATCAGTCTTTTTCCCGGCATTGCTCTCGTCGTACTGATCCTCTCCATCAATCTCCTCGGAGACTGGCTGCGGGACTACCTTAATCCCAAACTCTACAAGGACTAAACCGTGCAGAAACAAGAACCTCTCCTTTCGGTTCGCGAGCTCAGCGTAGCCTTTAAAATGCGGGACTGCGTGCTCACCGCAGTAGACGGCGTCAGTTTTGATCTGGACCGCAGTCAACGACTCGGTCTCGTAGGAGAATCCGGGGCGGGCAAATCGGTAACCGGTTTTGCCCTTCTCAACCTCGTCAGCAGGCCCGGTTACATCTCTGGCGGCCACGTCTTTTTTGAGGGACGCGATCTTGCCACTGTCTCCGAAGAAGAGATGCGCAATATCCGCGGGAACCGCATCTCCATGATCTTCCAGGATCCGATGATGACTCTCAATCCGGTGTTGACCATCGGCCAGCAGATGATTGAGACCCTCAAGGCCCATCGCCACATCAGTCAGCACGAAGCAGAGAAGCTCGCCCTGAGCAAGCTGCAGAAGGTGGCCATCCCCTCCCCGGAGAAGCGCCTCACCCAGTACCCCCATGAATTCTCCGGCGGCATGCGCCAGCGCATCGTCATCGCCATCGCCCTGCTCACCTCGCCCTCGCTGATTATCGCCGATGAGCCGACCACCGCTCTGGATGTCACTATCCAGGCCGACATTATGGAACTGCTGCTCAATCTCTGCGAAGAAGAAGAGATGGCCCTGCTTCTCATTACCCATGACCTTGCCGTCGTCAGTCAGGTGGCGGAACGTATCGCGGTGATGTATGCCGGGCGAATCGCCGAACTCGGATCCACAGAAGCGATCGTCAACGCCCCGCAGCACCCCTACACACAGGGACTGCTCAAGGCGCTGCCACAGAAGGTAGAGCGGCGAAAACGCCTGAATCAGATCCCCGGCAGCATGCCGAGTCTGCAGGAGCGCCCGCCAGGCTGCGCCTTTTACGATCGATGCGAACTTCGCGGAGAAATCTGTCACAGAGAGATTCCCCGCCTCGAAGAGAAAAACGGCGGGCTGGTGGCCTGCCACATGGTCAAGACCGTCGCTGGAAAGGAAAAGAAATGAGTAATTTCATAGAGATAAAGAACCTCGTCAAACGCTTTGACATCTCGGGCGGGCTGCTGGAGGAGATCCGCTTCAAGGGAGGAATCCACCGGGAGAAAACGGTCGTGCATGCGCTTAACGGGGTAAGTTTCGGCATAAAGCAGGGGGAGACCGTGAGTGTGGTCGGCGAGTCCGGCTGCGGCAAATCAACTCTCGCACGCTGCGTGATCCGCATATATCGGCCGGAAGGTGGCGAGGTACTTTATAAGGGAACACGGGTGGATAACCTCTCCTCGTCGGCCATCAAACCCTGGCGCGCGAAGATGCAGATGGTCTTCCAGGACCCCTACGCCTCCCTCAATCCCCGCATGACTGTCTATCAGACCCTGCTGGAACCAATTCGCTTCCATTTCCCGAACGTCTCACGCTCGGAGGCGGACGATCGAGTGGCGACAGTGATGAAACAGGTGGGAGTTGATCCCGACTGGCGCAAACGTTATCCCCATGAATTCTCAGGCGGGCAGCGGCAGCGGATCTCTATTGCCCGGGCCCTGGCGGTGAAACCCGAATTCATTATCGCCGACGAGCCCATTGCCGCGCTTGATGTCTCTATTCAGGCACAGATTCTCAACCTTTTCATGGACCTGCAGGAAGAACAGGGGCTCACCTATCTCTTTATCAGTCATGACCTCTCCGTCGTAGAACATATCTCTAACCGGGTGGTGGTAATGTATCTCGGTTCACTCTGCGAATTTGCCGGGACGGAGCAGCTCTACACTGACCCGAAACACCCCTACACCCGGGCTCTGCTCTCAGCCATCCCCCAATTCGGCAATGAAGGATTCCGCCACATGCGGCTGCCTGGAGATGTCCCGACACCGATCAACCTGCCCACCGGATGTGTCTTCCACGGCCGCTGTCCTCACGCCGACGAGCGATGCCGTCAGGAAGTTCCTGCATTAATTCCTGCGGCGGATGGCCGCGTGGTGGCCTGCCACGGGGTGGAAGAGGGACGGCTTGAATGGCTTTAGGGAAGCCGGACATAACAACTGTCAAAGTCTTTGCCGTCGATATGGACGGCACCTTTCTCGACGACAACAAAGAGTATGACAAGCCGCGCTTTCTGCGACAGCTCACCACCATGCGACAACGGGGGATGCACTTTGTCGCAGCCAGTGGCAACCGACTGGCCACGCTGCACCGCTATCTGCCTGAAGTAAAGAAAGAGATCGGCTTTGTGGCAGAAAACGGCGCCTATGTCCTTGATGGTGAGGAAGAACTCCTCATCGCAGGCATGAGTCAGGAGCAGCTTGCACAGATTTTCGCCCTTCTGCCTCAATTCCCCCGAATTATCACGGTGGCCTGCTGCCGGGACGAAGCTTTTTGCCTCAGTTCTCTCTCCGCAACCACGCTTAGTGCACTCCATCCTTACTATATTTCTCCTGCCAGAATTACAGCTTTTACGGAGATTAAGGACCCCATCCTGAAACTCGCCATATGGATTCCCCCGCAGGACAGGGAAAGCCTCCTCGCCACCCTGACCCTGCCGGCACAGAGGAAAAACCTGCGCCTCGTGGACAGTGGCAACTGCTTCACAGACCTGCTGCGCAATGATGTCTCCAAGGCCGCCGGGCTTCGCCACCTGCTGCAGCTCTGGCAGGTGCGAGACGAAGAAGTCGCGTCTTTTGGCGACAACAGCAACG
>JBFHIO010000092.1:0-6848 GCA_041596435.1 Desulforhopalus sp.
AACGAAATACAAGATTATTCAAGGTACCCTGATAAACTTATAATTGTCAAGGAAATATCAGCTGAAGACCTCCTTACAGATAATCAAGGATGGAAATCTGAGATATTCGACTGGTAACACTGAGTGCTGCTTCAAATGCGTTTTCCTTTTGTATGATGTCATTGTAAACCTCAATGGCATCAGCATCCTGATAGCGGGAGAGAATCTGTGCGAGATCTATCTGAGCACTCTCCTGCTGATCTGTCGCGTCATCAACGTGATTGGCGACAACCCCGGCCGTTCCACGAATTTCACGGTTTTGTTCAGATGCGGTTTCAATCTCAGAAAGAATGCTGCCTGAAAGCGCGTCTGCATCGTTGTTCAGCAGTCCCTGCTGCAGTTTGGCCAGGGTATTGAAAAGATTGGCCTGACCGCTGGATGGCGTAGTTGGATCGCTGGCAAAATCTTCGTTGGTCACTCCCATGAAGAGTTCATTACCGGTAATGGTGGATTCTACCAGTTCTCCAGGGGCAATTTCCTGCTTCTGTGGAAAATTGTCGCCAGTATAAGAAACGGGCCATGTGCTGGTGTCTGACTCATCAAAAGTGAGAGGATCATAGCCAGCGTTGGCAGTGAAGGGCGCTTCATCATTATTGTACCCGGCAAAGAGATAATTTCCGGAGAGCTGCGTGTTGCCGATCGAGGTCATCTGGTTCATCAACTGCCCGACCTCGTTGGAATAGGTCTGGCGGTCGGCTTCACTGGTTGCGTTGCCACTGGCAATAGCAATTTCCTGGACACGCTGCATGATGTTTTCCAGAGAACCCATCCCGGTATCGCTATAGTTGAGATTGTCGCCCACCTTGTCCATGGTGGTGACATAGCGCTCACTCTCCCGAATCTGTGTGCGGAAGCTGAATACCGGGGCTACTGAGGCCGAATCGTCAGAAGCTTTGTTCAGCTTTGACTGGGTTGTTCCCTGGGTTCGCAGATCAAACAGATCATTGTTGATGCTGTTCAGATTGTTTTCCAGGGTTCTATAGGTTGCTCCTTCAGTTACTCTCATGGCTTTCTCTCTTATCTCAGGTTGATAAGGGTTTCCATCATCTCGTCGACGGTGGAGAGGAATTTGGCGGAGGACTGGTAGCTGCGCTGGAATTTCATCAGGTCAATCATCTCTTCTTCCAGGGAGACACCGGTGAGGCTTTCCTTCATGTTTGTTATCTGCGTTACAGAATCTTCCGCACTGCTGAGGGAAAGCTGTTGCCGGGCACTTTTTGCGCCGATGTCGCTGGTAATCTCTCCAATTATGGTGTTAAAGGTATCGTTTCCATCTACCTTTTTCGTATCCAGATCAGCGATGGCCAGCAGATTTTCGTTGTCTCCCGGGGCGGAGCTGTTTCCGGCGGCGATTTTGTTACTGTCGGTTATGTTGACCCCCATGCTGGCAGCCGCACCACTCCATTCTTCTTCCGCTGAATTCAGCACGTAGGCTTTGTTGGGGACCTCTTCGAAAAAATCTGTTCCCGCGTCACCGTTAAGGTCGACGCCCGCGCTGTGCTGAGTGTTAATCTCTTCTGTTATATGGTACGCGAGTTGATCCAGGCGGTCGAGAACTCCGGGGATAGTCTCATCACGCATTTCAAGATATCCCTTCAGTTCACCTCCGACACTGTCTGCAGTCAGAGTTTTCTGATCGCCGTCAATATTAAGTTTCAGGTCGGTGGTCGTACCCGTATTTTCTACGGAGAAAGACATGGCTGATGTTCCCTGCACCAATGGCAGGCCGCCTGGGAGGTAAAGAGCTGCCATTCCGTTGCCGGCTGTATACGTCTTTGCTCCGATAGATTCGGAAAGATCGCGGATCAAAGCTTCCTGCTCATCTCTTTGCCCATTGGCTCCCTGTCCTGAGAGCTCAATAACCTGAATTTCAGTATTCAGACTGGCAATTTCTTCCAGTTTGTCATTGATGTCCTCAACACTGGAATTAATGGAAAGGTTGAGATTGCTCTGCAGGCTTGTCAATTCTTCAGAGGTGCTGACAAATTTCTGGCTCAGCTCCTGTCCTTTCTGCAGCAGAGTGTTTCTTGCTACCTGATCGGAAGGATCATCAGAAAGAGTCTGTACGGAATCGAAGAAATTACTAATGGAGGAGGAGATGTTATCATCAGTGACAGGAAAAATTCTTTCCAGTTCGCTCAGAGTATTGGTCTGTGCGTTTTGATACCCGTACTCTGCAGTCTTGCTGACCAGTTGCGCTTCCATGAAATTATCATGTTCCCGCTGGACGCTGTCCGCACTCACACCATTGCCTATGAAGAACCCTTTCATGCTGAAAGAGGGGATGGTGCTGAGATCGACCTCCTGACGGGAATATCCTTCAGTATTGACATTGGCAATATTATTCCCGGCGACTTCCAGTGCAACCTGGTTGGCTTCGAGACTGGTTTTACCGCTGTTGAGTGCGCCTAAGAGTCCTGACATCAGATTTTCCCTGAGAGTAATCGCCCGCTGGAATGATTGTTAACGGTGTGAGCGCCGGCACCATAAGAGGAAGGTGTGGTTTTCTGACCAAAAAAAGTCATCGTGTCGCGAATCCAGTCAAGGGCGGATTTTAATAAGTATGCGTTGTGACGATTTTCCTGGCGGATACGTGCAGCCAGTTCCCGGTCTTCTTCATTAATCTGCTGCAACCCTTCAAGAGTAATTATAAGATTTTCTTTCTGCTCCATGGCTGCCAGCAGACCATCTTTATTAAAATCGATGGCATATTGCCGCTCTTCAAGAATAACTTCGAGCAGCTGGTTCAAATAATCGCGGGTTGTCATCGTTATGACCTTATTCGAAAAGGGTGTCTGCACTGCCAACAAACTGCATCATCGACTGTGCCACTTTTTGAGCGTCCGGAGAGTAATTGCCGCTTTGTACCTGTTCTTTGAGTGCTGCCACTTTTTCCGTACGCTCACTCACTACATTTGAGCTTTCAGATGTTCCACCGACTCCGGGCATCATTGAAGAGAATGCAGGGGCACCGGTCTCGTTGGCCCCTTGTGTTCCCGTTGCAGTTTTGCTGCCCTGCAGTGACTGAATCTGGGCTGCTTGATTTATACCAATGTTGTTAATGTTCATAATCGCACTCGTTAAGGTTTTGACTGTTTTGTTGTGGAGGGATTTCCTCTCGATTTACTTTTTCTCTAAGATACTTCTCGGTGAAGAGAAAAGAAAAGTTTAGAAAATAATCATTTGGGAAAACTCTTGTGCTGCCCTGGCCGGACAGCGAAAATTTTCAAGACTCCATATTTTACCCGAGACCTCCAAAAGGAGCAAATTCACTGCTGTCCGGCCTTTGCTGGCAGGCGTGTTTGGAACTGTAAATAAAAAAGCCCCGCTACTCAGAAGTGAGTGACGGGGCTGACATTTCTTTTATGGGCAGGATTATGGCTTCTGCTGTTCAATCAGCGGTGCCATCTGGTTATAAATGGCATCGGCAATTCCCACGCCCCGCCCTTGAGAGATGGAACGGGCCATCTCCATGTCCTGCATTTCCTGATACATTTTCTCGGCGCTGTTTTTCTCTATGAGTTCACTTTCGGGGACTGTTTTGCGCATCGCCTTGTACATTTCGTTTATATACATGGCCTCGAATTCCTGACTTGTCTCCCGAAGTTTGTTGAGTTTGCGGGTTTTACTGTCTGTGGTTTGTTCTGTGGACGGGCTGTAGACTGATCGAGGGTCGACTTTGAAATCCATCACTGTGCCTCCTTAGAGAATAACGAGCTCGCCGTAAAGGGAACCGGAAGCTTTGATTGCCTGAAAAATTGCGATCAAATCGCGAGGGGTGGCGCCGATGGCATTGAGGGCATTGGCGATCTCACCAATAGAGACACCCCGCTGCATGTCGAGGACCACCAGCTCCCCTTCATCTTCCTGCACGGCGATATTCTGGTTTTGCGTGACCACCGTCTGTCCTGGTGCCAGAGGATTGGGCTGAGAGACCGTCGTGGTGCTGCCGATGATCAGGGAGAGGTTGCCGTGGGATACCGCCACTGTGTCAATGCGGACATCTTTACCCATGACAACGGTGCCGGTGCGCTCGTTGACAACGATCTTCGCCGGGGTGTCCGGCTGCACCGGCAGACTCTCAATGGCGGAGATGAAGTTTACCACGTTGTTGCGTAATTCTTTGGGAATAGCAACCTCCACCATTCCTTCATTATTGGGCCAGGCGACGTTGTCGTGAAAGCGGGTATTAATCGCTTTTGCGATGTGGGAGGCCGTGGTGAAATCCGGTGTATTGAGCTGATATTTGAATATCCCGTTTTTACCAACGCTCATCGGCACCGCTTTCTCCACCAGTGCCCCGTTGGCGATACGGGCGACGGTGGGATGATTCTGCTGCACGAGAGCTGTCTTCCCTCCGAAGGCAAATGCTCCGAGGGAAAGCGGCCCCTGAGCGACGGCATACACTTTCCCGTCGGGAGCTCGCAGCGGAGTCATCAAAAGTGTGCCTCCGGCGAGACTGGTGGCGGTTCCCATGGAAGAGACTTCCACGTCCACCCGGGAACCAGTCTTTGAGAAGGGCGGCAGTGTGGCGGTTATCGTCACCGCGGCAATATTATCGGTATCGAGATCCTCAACAGTGGTTGAATTAAGATTGACTCCCTGCCGGGAAAGCATGTTGACCAGGGACTGACGGGTGAAGCCGACGTCATCAAGATCATCCCCCGTACCGCTCAGTCCGGTGACCAGCCCGTAGCCGATCAACTGGTTGTCTCGTATGCCATGGATTGTGGCAATATCTTTGATGCGCGTTGCTGCCGCCAGGCCGGGCAGGGCTGTGGTCAGGAGCAGCAGAAGCAGGGTGTGAAGAAGTATTTTCATAACAGAATCTCTCAAAATGGCCACAGATTGTCGATGATACGCATCGCCCAGCCGGGTTTCTGGTTGTCACTTACGGCACCCTGACCGGTGTAACTGATGCGGGCGTTGAGAACCTTGTCTGAGCCTATGGTGTTCTCGTTGCTGATATCCGAAGAACGGATGATTCCGGTGAGATAGATCGTCTGAATCTCATTATTGACCGTGACTTCTTTTCCCCCACGGATCTTTAACTGGCCGTTGGGGTATGTCTGAATTACCTGGGTTGTGAGCGAGGCTGTCAGGCTGTCTTCCCTGGAGGTGCTGCCATTACCACTGAAGGAGTTGTCGAAGTCGGCACTGATCAGATTTTCCGGATCTATGGTTTGATGCTGATCCGTGAGGAAGGGAGAATTCTCCAGTCCAAAGAAGCTCGATATCCCGGCGCTGGCACTGCTGCTGCGGCCAGAGGTTGTGGTTGCCTCCTTGGAGGCGCTGGCAGATTCTGAGATGGTTACCGTCACAATATCCCCGACGTCGGAGGCTCGCCGATCGCCAAAAAGTGAGGTGGATGCAAGATAGAGGGAGCCTGGTTCGGAAATTTCCGTTTGTTTAATTTCAATATCTTCAAGAGGTTCCCGCTGTACGATCTGCTCATGACTGGCGCAGCCGCCAAGCTGGAGAAGAACGAGGATGACAGGGGCGGTAAACTGCAGTTTTTTCATAATAGACCTTAATTTTCTATGGCGACGAGCCCTGGACCTTCAACCCTGGCCCGCAAACGTTTGCCGGAGCTGCTGTTTTGAACCTGAATGGATCCTCCGCGAATACCGTCCATGAGGGCTACTCCTGTGGCGGAGAGAACCATATTTTCTGAACGGAGAATAATTTTTACCTGCTCTCCCCGGAGTATAACCGGAATCTCCTCAAGCATAGTCTGGCGCAGAATGGTTTCTGCCCGCAGGCTGCGAGTCAGGCGCTTGCCGGAGGCCATGTTGAGACTGGTCACAGCATCCGGAATACGGGCGATGTCCATGCGTGCCACTCCGATTACTGTCGGTGAGAGGCTTTGTCCCCGGCGCACTGCCCTCTTTGTGACGACAACATCGGCCATGGCGGTGATTTTTCCAGGTATTGACATGTTGCATACCACTGTCCCTTTTATTCGAAAAATCAGAGAAAAGCGGCTGCTGCCGAGAATTCTCGGGCTGGACGGGATGACTTCACAGTTCAGTTTGCCCTCTGGAACCATGAAGGGCGCAGGGAGGCTTGTCGGGGTAAAGGTGATCTCTGCCTCCGGCAGGTTTGCACTGTTTTCTGTGAGATAATCTCTGATGGCGGTGAGCATCTGTTCTGCCCGAACCTCAACACCGCTGCGTTGGACGGAGATCAGTCCTGATGCACGCCAGGTGGTCCCTGCGGGAATCCTGCGACTGCGCAGCAGAGTATTGCGAATCTCAACCGGGCTGAGCATTTTGTGCTCTCCGGGTTGCGGGGACGGAGCGACGATCAGTGAGCCGAGAGCACGGGAAATGTCGGTGTCTTCATCGAAGGTGGCCACGTCACCCAGAGTAATTTTCGGCATATCGATGGTTGCTCCCTTTTGAAAGGTGATCTGCAGGGCCAGAGCGGGCTGGCAGATCAGCAGAAGCAGCAGTGTGAGGTTACAAACAGCTCGTTTCATTATCAGCCTGCAAGATTGTTTGTGGTCTGCATCATTTCATCAGAGGTCTGGATCGAGTTCGAGTTGATTTCATACGCCCGCTGTGAAACTATCATGTTGGCCATCTCCTCAACAATGTTGACGTTGGAGCCTTCAAGATATGTCTGCAACAGGGTCCCGTAACCATCGGTCCCTGGATCATTAAGTATTGCTGTCCCGGATGAGGGGGATTCCCGCAGGATGTTCTGGCCCATGGAGAGCAGCCCCTGATCGTTGGTGAACGTGGCGAGCTGCAGAGTGCCGAGAACAGTGGATGCGGTGGAGGCGCCGATGGTTACACTCACCTCAC
>JBFHIO010000093.1:0-6844 GCA_041596435.1 Desulforhopalus sp.
AAACTCCATGGTACGCCTTGGATCAGTCCGGAATCTCTTCTTCAGTGAAAAGAGATTCCGGGCTTCTTAAATTCCCTTTTCTCTTTATTATTTCTGGTTTGACGCCTGAAGCAGCATCTCTACCAGTTTCCCGCTGGAAGAGAGCATCTCCTCCAGTTGTTTTCCACTCAGGTTGGCAGGCTGCATATCAAGCTTCTCAACAATATCGAGGTATAAAGGATCTTTTGCCGCTTTTTCCAGTGCGGTGACAATCTTTTCTTCAATATCCACTGGAAGTTCTTTCGGGCCAACAATAATGTAGGGTTCGCCATGAATGGTCAATTGCGGATAGCCCTCTTCGGCAATTGTTGGAACTCCTTCAAATGCAGGGTTATCTCCAAAATCAATGAGTTCCCGCGCGTTCCCGGATTTTATCTGCGGAATATGACTCCCAGAACCGGCATATCCGGTTACCTGTCCGCCAAGAACCAGTTTCATAGCGGCGGAGCCCCCCTGGGCAGGCACCCCGTTCCATTTTATGCCCTCTTTTTCGCCGATATATTTCATGACCAGAAACTGTGTCCCGGTCGTACCTACGGCTGTCCATGCAACTTTGCCGGGATTCTCTTTTGCGTAGCCGATGTATTCTTTCCAGGTTTTCCACGGGGCATCTGCTTTTACAGCAAACCCGGACGGGGGGCCGGCGTAGGCATAAATGTGAGTAAGATCAGTGGAGGGGGAGTAGGGCAGCCTGAGAACGTGGGGAGCGGTGGTTATTGTCGTCGCCTTGATAACTCCGAGGGTATATCCGTCTGGTTTTGCCTTGGAGACAGCACCGCCGCAGATGGTGGCGCTTGCTCCTTTCTTTTCTACAAGGGCTACAGGTGTGCCGATCTCTTTTTCAAAGGCCTTCATCAGCGGCTGCAGGGAGGTGTGGCACGTTCCCCCGGCCGAGTAGCCATAATAGACTTTAATTGGTTTTTCAGGATAGCCGGCAAATGCACACTGCGCGCCAGCAAGTATGAGACTGCAGGAGAGAGCAAGTATTAAGCCATATCCAGTTTTGAAGCGCATGAAAATACCTCCGGGAAGCAGGTGTTGTTAAGATGCAGCGATTCTTTTGTGAACAAGCAGAGCCTTTACAGGCCCCCAGAGAAGGATCGCTGCTGCCAGTCCCCACAGCACGAGAGCGATGGGCGATGTAAAAAAGGTTTCATATTGATTGCCTGAAATCATCAGTGCCTGACGGAAAGATCGCTCCATGATAGGCTCAAGAATAAAGGCGATAAGTGTCGGTCCGAGCGGGATGGAGAAGTAACGGAGGATGCAGGAAAGAACCCCGGCGGCGGCCATTGAATAGACATCAATGATGTTGTTGTGTATCGCATAGGAGCCGGTGAAACAGAGCAGCAGGATGGCACCGAAGAGAAGCCCTTTGTTTATCTTGTAGATTCCTCTTGCAGCATAGCGGATGATGGATGTGGCCACCGGGTAGAGCAGAAAGCCGCCGAGGAGAAGGCCGATGAAGATGGCGTAAACCATGGGGCCGTTATCAATAAAAATTTTGGGCCCTGGGATGATTCCGTAGATCAAAAGGGCGCCGAAAAGGACCGCTGTGGTTGAGCTGCCGGGGATTCCGAGGGTGAGAAGTGGAATCAGAGCAGGGCCGCAGGTCCCGTTATTCCCTGTTTCACAGGAGAGCAGTCCTTCAATGCTTCCTTTGCCGAATTTTTCCGGGTGTTTGGACGTCTTCTTGGCAAGACCGTAGCAGGTGAAGGCTGCGGCAGTGGAGCCGAGTCCGGGAAGTGCCCCGAGGCAGCAGCCGACCAGGGCTGATTGAATGATGGTTCTTGTGTAGGGAATGATCTCGCGAAATTTCAGGCGTTCGCCCTGAATCTCAATGGAATTAACCTCTTTTCCTTTTCCGCTTCTGCGCTCGTTCCATGAATTGATCAGTGTGGCAATAACTTCCGGGACGGCAAAGAGGCCGACAAGGAATGGAATAAGGGATATTCCGTCACTGAGTTCATAATTATTAAAAGTGAGACGAGTGCTTCCAAGGACCGGATCGACACCGACGAGGGCAATGATTGCACCGATTGCGGCCGCGATAAAACCTCTGATCTTCTCCTGCCCAAGGGTGGTTATGATGATGGTCATGGCAAGAAGGATCATCGGGACCATTTCTGCCGGGCCGATCTTCAGCGCATAGTGGGCGACAAAAGGTGCTGCCGTGACCAGAACCACGGTTCCGATCAGATCCCCGCCGATGGAGGCATAAAGTGCCGCATCAAGAGCATGTCGCGCTCGTCCCTGCTGGGAGAGGGGATAACCGTCAAAAAGGGTGGCCGCAGCCTCCGGGGTTCCCGGGGTGCAGAGGAGAATTGCACTGATGGATCCGCCGTAGACCCCGCCTTTGTAAATTCCCAGTAGAAATGAGATTGCCGCGACGGGGGGCAGGCCAAAGGTGAACGGGGCCGCCAGAGCGATCGCCATGGAAGGCGATAATCCAGGCAGAGCGCCAATAGTGCATCCCATGTACAGACCGCAGACAATAGCGAGAATATTCTGCCATTGCATGATGATAAAAAAACCGGCTTCGAGATTTTCGAACATCCTGGCCTCCTGTTGAGGTTTCTGTGAACGGTTTTTTACTGGACAATGAAAGAATGCAATTATTAGTCCGGAATATAACACATATTTGTCATGTCCTATCCAGGCCGTAGTTTTTCATTTTTCTCCAAAGAGTGGTCCTGCTCACTCCCAGCATGAGGGCTGTTTTCTCTCTGTTGTATCTGCACTGCTGGAGAGCGTGGAGGATTTTCCCCCTTTCATTTTCCGGATGGTGAAGCATTCCAGAGGCGGAGGGGGCAATCTGTTCCTGTGGAAAAGATAATGGATGCTGTTCTGTCTCTATTCCTTTTGATGATGGTCCGGAGGGAAGATCTTTTGAATTCTGCATGTCCATGATTGCTTCAAGTTCTAAAAAACGCAGGGCAATGTTCTCTACAGGATTACCAAAACTGGTGCTGAGAAGGAGCTGCTCAGCAAAGTTTCTGAGTTGGCGGACGTTGCCGGGCCACCTGTAGTTCTGCAGTCTGGTCATGTGTTCCGGGGGCAGGCTCGGGATAATAAGGTGGTGGGTATTGGCATGCTGATAGAGAAAATGGGTGAACAACAGGGCAATATCCTCTCTCCTGTTTCGCAGCGGAGGAACATTAATACGCAGGACGTTAAGTCTGAAGAAGAGGTCTCTTCTGAATATCCCGCGCTGGCTGGCTTCCCAGAGACCGCTGCCTGAAGCAGTGATGATGCGAACGTCAATCGGAATGGTTTGGTCGCCCCCGATGCGCATGACTTCTTTTTCCTGGAGAACTCGTAGAAGTCGAATCTGCACGGTTTTTGGCGTAGAATCAATCTCATCAAGGAACAGCGTTCCCTGATGGGCAAGTTCGAAGAGTCCTGCTTTCCCGCCTTTTTTTGAGCCGGTGAATGCTCCCTCCTCATAGCCGAAGAGTTCACTCTCAAGAAGAGACTCAGGCAGGGCTCCACAGTTAATGGTAACGAAGGGATTTCTTTTTCTACTGCTGCAGTTGTGAATGCTCTGAGCGACAAGTTCTTTGCCGGTTCCCGTCTCTCCCTGAATAAGCACAGTGGAGTTTGTTCTGGAAATTTCTTTAATATTTTCAACCAGTTTACTCATTGCCTGGCTCTGATGAAGAATGTCATCTATTTCGTAACGGGCGACAAAGCCCCGGGACATCTTTCGCCGAACCTTGTTTTCTGTCTTCATGACTGCAGAGGCATCTCGAAAAGTGGCGACAAAACCTGCAGTCCGGTCTGCGAAAAAAACAGGCTCCTGGTTGAAGACATAGAGCTCACCGTTAATTTTTTCAATGCGGTCCTGCACTGATTTTCCGCGGGAAATGGCTCTTTTTATGGGTCCTTCCTTAAAAAGTGAAGAGGCACTGCGTCCGGTAACGAGCTGGTCTTTGAGGTTGAGAATCTTTCGTGCTTTTTTGTTCAGGGTAATGATTCTCTTTTCTTCATTCATTGAGATGATACCTTCGGCAACCATATCGTTCACGGTTTGATAGCGCAGTCGGCCGACCTTTTCCCGGCGGTTGGCGATGGTGACGGAACAGGCATTGTCGACGGTTTCCATGATCTCCTCATGGGTCGTCACCAGCTCCTGGTAGAAAAGGTTGTGACTTTCCGCAAAATGCTTTGTGGCGGTTCCGCCGATTACCCCTTGAAATCCTTCTTCTGCGGCTCTGAATATCAGTTCTTTCAGGCTTTCCGTGTCGTGATATACGCCCTGACGAAATTCGATGGGGAGAAGTTTGTTAAGGATTTCCAGACCGCTTATTCCTGCACGGAAATTGGGCATGAAGATACGAACTTTTTCATGTCCACGGTCCTGAATTCTACTGGCGGCCTGATGTACAATATTGATGATGCTGAGGGAAGATTGAGGAAGGCTGAGAACCGGGATTGTCAAGTTCTCCCGGAGGAGCTGACTGGTTCCCCGCCGGGCGATAATGATTTCAACGCCTCGTTTCTCAAAATTCTTTCCAACCTCAATGGCGTCTTCGAGGACTTCATCTGCTCGATAAAAATAATCTTTTCTTTTCTGAATGAGTTCGTTGAATTCAACATTTATAGAGGAGGCTGAGATAAAAACACCGATATGACAGGGGGATTCTGACATGGGTTCTTCTCCGAGGGTAGGATGAAGCAGAGAGGAAGAGAAACTTTATGTTTCGTAATGTAACGTTTCGTTAAATTCGAAACAATACGTTTTATTTGGAGCGAACATCGTCTGGCAGCGGAATGGCCTCTGATATCATTTCTTTTTTATGGGGTGATGTGGTGGTGAAAAAGAACGTGTTTAGAGGGGAGCAGGAAAGGAGCAAAAAACACTCGGTCTGCACCTGTTGGAAGGGAGTGCAGGCCGAGTGGAAGAAGAGGGGAGAGTGTTGTCCTTACATTGCTTTCCCCATATTTTCGTCGAGTTTCTCGAGGAACTCTTCAGTGGTGAGCCATTTTTGCTCTCCTTTAATGAGCAGTGCCAGATCCTTCGTCATAAAACCGGATTCGACGGTCTCAACACATACTTTCTCCAGCTTTTCCGCAAAGTTGACAACTTCAGGGGTTTTGTCAAACCTGCCCCTGTAGCTGAGAGCTTTGGTCCATGCAAAGATAGAGGCAATGGGGTTGGTTGATGTTTTATTCCCCTTCTGATGTTCACGGAAGTGGCGGGTTACCGTGCCGTGGGCCGCTTCGGCTTCTACGGTTTTGCCATCTTCGGTCAAAAGAACAGATGTCATGAGACCGAGGGAGCCAAATCCCTGGGCAACGATATCGGACTGGACATCACCATCATAGTTTTTACAGGCCCAGACAAAACCACCATGCCATTTGAGGGCGGAAGCAACCATGTCATCAATGAGGCGGTGCTCATAGGTAATATCTTTTGCTTTGAATTTATCGGCAAATTCCTGAGTAAACACCTCTTCAAAAATATCTTTAAATCGACCGTCATATTTTTTGAGGATAGTGTTTTTGGTCGAGAGATAGAGAGGCCAGCCGAGGTCAAGGGCGTAGTTCATACAGGATCTGGCAAATCCGCGGATGGAGGCGTCAAGGTTATACATTCCCATGGCGATGCCGCTTTCCTTAAACTGAAAAACTTTCTTCTCAATCACTTCTCCCCCATTTTCCGGAACAAAACGCATGGTCAGTTCCCCTGCGCCGGGGACCAGAAAATCGGTGGCTTTGTATTGATCGCCAAAGGCGTGACGTCCGATGACTATGGGTTTTTCCCATCCCGGGACCAGTCGCGGAACGTTTTTGCAGATGATTGGCTGGCGGAAGATGGTCCCCCCGATAATATTGCGGAGTGTCCCGTTGGGAGATTTCCACATCTTTTTCAAACCAAACTCTTTTACCCGGGCTTCGTCCGGAGTGATCGTCGCGCATTTCACGCCAACGCCATACTTCTTTATGGCCTCTGCTGCATCAACAGTTACCTGATCACTGGTTCTGTCGCGGTTTTCAACCCCGAGATCATAATATTTCAAATCAATATCGAGGTAAGGGAGAATGAGTTTTTGTTTGATGAAGTCCCAGATAATACGGGTCATTTCATCTCCATCCAGCTCAACGACGGGGGTGTTTACTTTGATTTTGCTCATGAAATTTTCCTTAAAATTCTCAAGTGGACTGTACGTTCCCGGCCGGCACTCTGCGGACCTTTACCTGTTTTATACCACAAAATGTTGTGCAAAATATATACCGAACACCGGGGAGGAGGTGATCCGGTCTGATTCCTCTTCTGCAATCCTGATAATTTTTCCATTTCTCTCATCTGAAAGGAAACGTTTCATCTCTTAGTGGACGAAACGTTACATGTTGTAACAGAACGTTGTAACGGTGTGTTCTTTCTCTGCAGACTGGTTTTTCTCCTTTCCGCTTCTCTTGGAGCAGGTGCTCCTTTGTGTGTAGTTGCTTATCTCTTTAAAAATAGAAGTTTTAAAGGCCGCGTATAGATCTCTTTTCCCGGGGTGAACAGGCAGTGCAGAGAAAAACCAGGGAGGGAAGAGGGGGACTTCTTCCTTTATCCTGCCCCCGTCTGGCACATTTTGTGAAATAAACCTCTTGAAACAATTTCGTCAGGCTCTCTTACAAAGATTAATCCTGCAACAGGAGAATGTTATGGCCCAAAAAAACAAGCCGGATCTGGACAGGACATGGGATGTTCTGGTAATCGGCGGCGGGAATGCCGCTCTGTGCGCAGCCATGTCGGCGAAGGAAAACGGGGCGGGCTCGGTGCTGGTACTTGAAGCGTCTCCCAAAGATGTTC
>JBFHIO010000094.1:0-6808 GCA_041596435.1 Desulforhopalus sp.
ATTTCACTTCTCATCGCCACACTCAAAAAGCTGCAGTCAGAAAAAAAGACCGTCATTATCATCTCCCATGACATGGATTTTGTCGCAGAAAACATTGGCAGGGTAATATCTCTGGCTCAAGGCAGGAAGGTGTTTGACGGTCGCACCGGGGACATTTTCAGCAGACATGGACTCATGACTGATTGCGGCCTGTGCCAGCCTCAGGTTGTGCAGCTCAGCAACGCGTGTGGTCTGCAGTGCACCCCGCTGTCTCCCGGTGAATACGTTTTGGAACTGGAAAGACAATTGAAAAGTCGGCAATAACCGATATCACACAGATACGATTTTCAACAACAGGTTTCCTGTGATAAGGGAATTGAGTTGCTCTTGTTCAGAGCAAAACAGGGGACAGGCCATATAGCCTGTCCCCTGTTTTTCAAAGCGTTGAAGCTCAAAAAGAGGTTGTTGACATCATCGACACTATTTTGTCGCCTCTTTTTCACCGCGGCCCATAAGAGCGCCGATTAAATCCACCGGTATGGGGAAAACCAGAGTTGAACTTTTGTCACCGGCAACCTGGGTCAGCGTCTGCAGATACCGTAATTGCATGGCTGCTGGTTGGTGTGACAGTATTTCCGCTGCTTCCATTAACGTTTGAGCTGCCTGCTTTTCTCCTTCGGCATGGATTATCTTCGCCCGCCGTTCTCGCTCTGCTTCGGCCTGCCGGGCAATTGCCCGGATCATGGTTTCATTGAGATCAATATGTTTGATTTCAACATTGGTGACTTTGATACCCCAGGAATCTGTTTGGGCATCGAGAATGTTTTGCACATCAAGATTCAGCCGTTCCCGTTCAATCAGCATTTCATCCAGTTCGTGCTTGCCGAGTACGGCCCGCAGTGTGGTCTGTGCAAGTTGACTGGTAGCCATCAAAAAGTTTTCCACCTGAATGATCGCTTTTTCAGGGTCGACCACACGAAAGAATACGATGGCATTCACCTGCACCGACACGTTATCTTTGGAGATTACATCCTGCGGTGGCACATCCATGGTGACGACACGCAGATCCACCTTTACGATCTGTTGAATGCCGGGGATAACGACCACCAGCCCAGGCCCTTTCACCTTCCAAAAGCGGCCGAGCAGGAAGATGACACCCCGCTCGTACTCACGCAGGATTTTGATCGAAGCAAAGAGAATCAGAACAAGCAGCAGAACAGGGATATATATCAGTTGCAAATCAAGCATGATCAGGACCTCCGTTTGAGAGAAGAATCATTTATGGCACCTTGAATAATCAGTCTTTCGCCCATCTTCTTTGTTACAGGAGAAAATTTATCCTCGGAATATCAGTTATATACCTGCGGTAAATTTTCTCCTGTGCCTCGAATATGGACAAAACACAAGAATATTCAAAGCACCCTGTTCAAGGTACCCTTATCGGTGAAACATCCACCGTGAGACCATCAAGACGATCAACCTTTACTCTGTCACCAGGGTTGAGAGGCGTCTCCGAATGGGCTCGCCAGTTTTCTCCATGCACTGTCAGCCACCACCCACCATCACCTGTCGGGCCGATAATGCTGCCGACAGCACCAATCATTTCTTCGCTGCCGCTCACCACCGGTCTTTGAGCGCTGCGAGCGGCCAGGCTTCCAAGAGCAAACAGCACCACAACACTGGTAAGCCCCAGACCGATAATTAACGTCAGCGGAATACCGAACCCCGGGGCCTCCGTATCCATCAAAAAGATTCCGCCGGCGATAAAAGCAATAATACCACCCACGCCGAGTGCTCCGAAGCTGGGAACAAATGCTTCCGCCAGCATAAGTGACGCTCCAATTGCCAGCAACAGCACTCCGGCCCAATTCACCGGCAGCAGCTGGAAGGCATAGAGTGCAATCAAAAGCGAAATCAAACCTGTCACACCAGGGACACCGAATCCAGGCGAGGTGAACTCAAAAAACAGGCCGTAGATGCCGATAATCATGAGAACCAGGGCAACCTGTGGGTTGGTAAGTGCTGCCAGAACACGATTGCGCCAGTCCGGATAAAAATGTTCAATCGCTGCATCCCTGGTAATCAGGACTCTTGTACCATCCAGCTGCGGGACACTGTGGTTATTAAGTTTAAGAAGGAGATCCGGCAGGTCGGTGGCAATGAGATCAATCACCCCCTGCTCCAGGGCTTCCTGTGACGACAGGCTGGCAGCATCCCGCACTGCCCGCACGGCAAAATCAACATTGCGCCCGCGAAGTTGTGCCAGGCTGCGGATATAGGCTGTGGCATCCTCTACAGACTTGGAGCTCATGGTATCTGTAACAGGAGGCTTTACTGCAGGTTTTGCATCAGCTGAAGTTTTTTGCCCGCTCTCCCTGTCTGCACTGCCTGCGGCTGAGGGCTGGTTGTTCTGTTTGTCGATTGCGCTATCAGGGGCAGTACCGGATGGTTCGGGTTGCGTTCCACCTGGCTGGTGCCCGCCGATGCCGATTGCTACCGGAGTGGCTGCGCCGAGATTAGTCGCCGGAGCCATTGCAGCTATCTGGCTGGCATACAATATATAGGTGCCGGCACTGGCTGCCCGGGCACCCGATGGGGCAACAAAAGAGGCAACCGGAACTGGAGAGGCAAGAATATCTTTAATGATGGCACGCATTGAGGTATCGAGTCCACCGGGAGTATCCAGCTCAATGACTACCAGTTCGGAGGCATTTACGGTTGCGCGGTTGAGGCCTCGATGAATATAATCAGCGGTTGCCGGTCCAATAACCCCATCCACATGCAGGACCAGAACACTGCCACTGTTTTGCGTAGATGCCGGGGCAGCTATCATCAGTGAGCCCAAAATGAACAGTAACCCAACAATACGTTTAACCCATGAAAGCATACCGTCTTGCATAGAGGGATCTCCCTGTTGACCGGGTCGGGTTCAGCATCTGAGTTTTGCAAGGCCCCGCCACCTTTCAGACTGCGGGATCCAGCAAGATAAAAGTTTGTTGCAATGACACTGAACAAAGGGTTGAACTGCGTGAATGATCCTGATCATCAATTCATTCAATCCTGAATATAAAGAATAAAAGCGGTGGGTTGAAAGTCAACGCCTTTGCCTCTCAAGTGAATGCAACCTCTCTTTTCTGCTTCTTGTGCCGTGAAAATCAGGGTGCGAATGATTCAAGATACTCAGATGTCTGATCTGGCACTTGTTGTACTCACCCAGCGGTTCCTGTTTTTCTCAGCGTATAATTAATCTTCAGATTGTCACATTCTCTTTACAGATACTACTATATTATATTTGTATTTTGTGTTTATTGTAGAAAAATACAAAGAGATCAAGGCTGATTTGCACTTTCATGACATAAATGAAAAATGAGGACAGATGGCTAAACTAAAAAATAAACATTTGCCGGTTATTGGCTGGCGAGAGTGGGTAGCCCTTCCTGAGCTGGGGATTGAAACGATAAAAGTAAAAGTCGATTCCGGAGCAAGATCGTCGTCACTACACGCCTTCGATGTGCATACCTTCGATCGGGACGGGAGCCAATGGGTCCGATTTAAAGTTCATCCTCTCCAGCGATCACAGGAAAAAAAGATCGTTGTGGAAGCGAAGATTCTTGAGTTCAGGTCTGTTAAAAGCTCAAGTGGTGTCGCAAAAATGCGCCCCGTAATAATGGTAGAGATTGAATTCCTTGGTGAAAGATGGCCTGTTGAATTGACACTTGCAAGTCGAGATAATATGGGTTTCAGAATGCTTCTCGGGCGTGAAGCATTTAGAGGACGATTTCTCGTTGATGCTGGAAACTCCTATTATGGCGGCAGACCCAAACGGAAGAAGATAATAAAGAAAACCAATCCCAAAAAAGAAATCGACAAAAATTGATTTCGAATCTCAAAAATAAAGGTACGTATGAAACTGGCTATTCTCTCTTGTAATCCTAACTGTTACAGTACACGCAGACTTCGTGAAGCTGCTCTGGAGCGTGGACATAACGTTAAAGTTTTAAATACTCTGAAGTTTGCTATTGATCTGGACCAGGGGCTGCCTGAACTGTATTTCCGCCAAAAGCGTCTTTCTCAATATGATGCCGTATTGCCAAGAATAGGTTCATCAATCACCTATTATGGCACCGCAGTTGTACGTCAATTCGAACAAATGGATGTATTTTGCGCCAACTCTTCCGTGAGTATTTCTACTTCAAGAGATAAGTTGCGAAGTTTACAAATACTCAGTCGGCACTCTATCGGCATTCCCCAAACCACATTTGTAAGAGATAAAAAAGATGTTCTCCCTGCAATTGAGCGTGTAGGTGGAGCCCCTGTTGTAATAAAATTGATTGAAGGAACTCAGGGAATTGGTGTTATCCTGGCAAATTCCCTCAATACTGCGGCGGGAATCATAGAACTTTTACAGAGCCAGAAACAGAGTGTTCTCATTCAGAAATTTATTAAAGAGAGCAAGGGAAGAGATATTCGAGCTTTTGTTGTTGGTGACAGGGTCGTAGGCGCCATGCGAAGGGTAGCTCAAGGACAGGAATTTCGGAGTAATGTTCATAGAGGTGGAATCACTGAACCTGTAGAACTTGATGATGTTTACAAAGAGACTGCTGTCCGGGCAGCCCAGATTTTAGGCCTTCGAGTAGCAGGAGTAGATCTTCTTGAAGGAAAAGATGGGCCACAGATAATGGAAGTCAATTCTTCACCGGGTCTAGAGGGAATTGAGGGATGTACACAACTTGATATTGCTGGATCTATAATTGATTACATCGCTGCTCAGGTGAATTTTTCAGAAATTGATCTCCGCCAGCGATTGACCGTGAGCAGTGGTTACGGAGTTGCTGAAATCTATATACCTGACGGGTCTGAATATATAGGAAAAACGATTATGGAATCAGGCCTGCGAGAAAAGGATATCGTAGTACTGACCCTCCATCGAGATAAAAAAATCATACCTAACCCCAAACCTGCGCGAGAATTAACCGCAGGAGATCGCCTGCTCTGTTTTGGTAAACTCGAGCGAATGCGTGATATGACCCCGGCAAAAATACGTCGGAAAAGGCGCCCCAAAGTAAAAGATTTACCTGAGCTTCCAGTAGCGGATGAGGTCTTTAAAGAATCTGGAAAGGTTGAATCCGTCTCAATACCTGCAGATAAAGGGATAACTGACAATGAGTAAACCTGAACCCCAAAAATCAATTACCGACTGGTTCGGTGAAAGGATTGCTCCAGGGGAATCACGCAATGTTCATCTTGTTATTGGCGAAAGCTATAGCAGCATGAATGTTGAGATACAGATTCACATTCGCCGTGCGATTGAAGACGGACCTGTCGTTTTTGTAACAGCTGCTTTACACGGTGACGAAATAAATGGTTGTGGAGCCGTTCGGCAATTGATACAGGATGATGCGTTTCAATTACTGAAAGGGACTGTTGTGTTAGTTCCCGTTCTGAATCTGCCTGCCTTTGAACGGCACTCCCGTTACCTGCCGGATCGTCGTGATTTAAACCGTTCATTTCCCGGTTCTCCCGATGGCAGTCTTGCCGGCCGCATGGCATTTACAATCTTTAACGAGATCGTAAAGCGGTGTGATTATGGTATCGATTTACATACTGCATCAGTGAGACGAACAAATTACCCTACCGTCCGAGCCGACATGGATAATCCTGAAGTTCGCAGAATTGCTGAAGCATTTGGCTCAGAGATCATAATTAACGGAAAAGGCCCTAAGAACTCATTCCGTCGGGAAGCATCTGCTGCCGGATGTCCAACTATCATAATGGAAGGTGGCGAAGTTTGGAAAGTAGAGCCGGGCATTGTAGAAACTGCAGTTCGTGGAATAAAGAACGTACTGATCGAACTCGAAATGCTGGACAGTGAAATAGAAAGTCCTCCCTATCAAATAGTGATTGAGAAATCGAAATGGATCAGGGCTGATCAGGGAGGATTTCTCGATTTTCATATTAAGCCCGGTGATATCGTAGAAAAAGATCAACCTCTTGCAACGAATACCACCATTATTGGGGAGGGCCAAAGTACCATTTATGCGCCATTCAATGGTGTAGTGATGGGAATGACAAGCCTGCCCTCCATCAGTCCAGGGGAACCTATCTGCAACCTCGGTAAATTACCGAGAAAATACAGCCCTGATAAATTTGAAAAATTGCGTGCAAAAGAAGATGGTCTTGAACAACAGGTTCTGGAAGAATTAGGCTCCAGTGTTCTTTTAACCGAACCGCCTGAGGAGTAACTCGAATTTCTCAATGAAACCCTGGAAAATTCGGGCTGACATCTGAGATTGCAAGGTGATTACAGAATCGAACACTGTGATCACCCTGCAATATTCACATTCCTCCTAACTTTGACAGGACGGCACTTGCAAAACTCAAAACGAAGAAAAAACCGCACATATCTGTGACAGTGGTCAGGAGCGGACCTGAGACAAGAGCCGGGTCAAGTTTGAAACGTTTCAATATCAGGGGTAACATTCCACCAAGACTGACAGAAACAAGTGTGTTTGCCGCCAAAGCTCCACCAACAACAAAACCCAGCCACGGGTTTCCTTTCCATAAATATGCAACTCCGCCAAGAAGCAAACCGAGCACCAGACCGTTAATTATTCCAATTCTGGCTTCCTTGCCCAGCACCCAAAGGAGCTCCTTCGGCCGAACCAGACCAAGAGAAAGCTCACGCATGGAGACCGCGACCGCCTGGTTGCCAGAACAACCACTCATGTCACTCACCATTGGCAAAAACACCGCTAATGTAATAACTGCGGCAAGAGTATCCTGGTAGAGAGCGATAACACTGGCCGCGATTATATTGAGGACAATATTC
>JBFHIO010000095.1:0-6712 GCA_041596435.1 Desulforhopalus sp.
AGAGGTCGGGCAGGTTGGTTATCTGGAGGGACTTGTCGTCTATCGTCGCCAGGGAGAGCTGGTGTTGCGGGGGCTTGTCGGTGATGCGGTGGTACTCTGAGATGGCCTTGTATTCGAGACACAGGAGAGAATTTATTTCAGGTATAACTTTGATATCGGAGCCTGGTGCTTACCTCCGGGGATAAATTTTTGACTGTACCGAAGAAGACAGACGACAGGCTGGTTCTTTGCTGTTTCCTTCTGTCTGAGACTGAATATTCATAAGATCTCTTTACACTCAAAAAAATTCGAGCTTAAAGCCGATGGAATTAAAAAAAACGGAAAACCCTGGTTTGAATCTTGAACCGATTGGAGTCATTCATTCCTGCTTCAAGGAAAAGTTTGGTATTCCACGTCAGCCGGGGCTTGTGAAGCACTCTACCGCGACCATTGAACTCTTCCCTCCTTTTAATCGAGAGGAGATGGTTCGCGGACTGGAGGGGTTTTCTCATGTTCAGGTGCTCTTTCTTTTCCATCAGGCTGTGGCGGAAGGGTGGCGGCCTACCGTGCGTCCGCCTCGTCTCGGCGGAAAGACGCGGGTGGGAGTTTTTGCCTGCCGTTCTCCTCATCGGCCCAACCATATTGGCCTCTCGGCAGTGAGGCTGGAGACCGTCAGAACGACCGGCGGGGTCTGCCTGGACGTCAGCGGGGTGGATTTTCTTAATGATACCCCGGTTCTCGATATCAAGCCCTATGTACCGTACAGCGATTCGATTGAGGATGCCTCAGACGGGTTTACCGGCACAGAGGATGCTGGTGGCGCAGAGGACGGGATGATTTCTTTCAGTGGTCAGGCAACTGCTTTCTGCAGTGACTATGAGGAGGAGAACGGGCGTCCGCTGCGACTGCTGATAACCGAGATGCTGGAGCGGGATCCCAGGCCAAGATCTCAGCGGGAACGAAAAACGGAATTCGGCATGCTGCTGTGGGATGTCAATATTCGTTGGCGAATGGAGGCGGGGAGCGTGGTTGTGGAAAAAATAGAGCCTGTGATGTGAGGTTTTATTTGCCGACGCTGGCGTTGTAATCAAGCAGAACACAGTGAACGGGTTTCCCCATTATCCAGACAGATGTTTCAATATTGTACTTCAAATTGCCGCCGTCTATGGTGGCCTTGGGAGAGGTGACTCGGCTGGGGCCGGGGCATTCCACGGTCTGGACCTTGTTATTATAATAAAGAAGCTGGGTCAAAAGAGTCTGATCACCGTCGATTTTGTGAACAACCACATCACCAATGAGTGTTAACACCTCGGTATTGCTGTTATAGCGTCCTCTTTTGGCGACGATAGTGGTTATGCTGTTTTTTTTGTCGAAGACGGTGGCGTTTACAGTGTCCATCAGCAGTGTGTCCGGGTCTTCACCGGTACGCGCGTTGTCTGCCAGAATGATTGAAGAAGTTCGTCCGTTTTTATACTGGGTGATGCGGATCTCGTTGAGATTGAAGTTCCGCTGGGGATTATTATTCTTGAAATCCTGATCGAACCCCCCGCGGGGGGCGAGAAAGTTGCCGACGGGAATGGACCAGAGTGGGTAGGTAATTACGAGAAAAAACGGCACCAGCCATACGGCATTGCTTCGAAAATGAAGCTTATTGAAAAAACGATTGATGGCATCCATAAATCAACGAAGGTAGCGGGCGAGTAGTAATTCCCTGACGCCGCGGGCTTCTACAAGCAGGTCGCAGAGGTCGCGTACTGCACCTCTGCCTCCACTCTGCGGAGTGATGAAATGAACGGCGTCCTTTACTTCGTTAACGGCATTGGCCGGGGCGGCAGCGAGGCCAACCCGGCAGAGCAGTTTGAGGTCGAGCCAGTCATCGCCCATATAGGCAACCTGTTTTTCGCTGAATCCACTTTCCTCCAGGATCTCTGTAAAAGCGGCCAGCTTGTCCCGTGCGCCCTGACGGGCGTACTTCATCTTCAACTCATAGATCCGGCGGGCAACCACCGCAGATTTGCGGGCGGTGATTACTCCTGTCTCAATACCAACTTCCCGCAACAGCGTAAGACCGAAACCATCCTGGGTGTTAAAGGCCTTGGACTCCACATCGTCACCGCTGTAGAGCAGGCTGCCGTCAGTGAGCACACCATCTACATCAAGGAGCAGAAGACGAATTTCTTTCGCCCGGCTGAGAAGGTCGGGGGAAAAGTTCATTGCACCGCCTTGTGGATGGCGAGGAGTTTCACCAGCAGATTTTCCACCTCATCAAGGGGAATGGAATTGGGGCCGTCACAGAGGGCATGCTCCGGATCAGGATGAATCTCCATGAATACGGCGTCAACTCCGGCAGCCACGGCGGCCTTTGCCAGCGGTTCAATAAATTCCCGTTGTCCACTGGAACAGCCTCCGGCACCGCCGGGAAGCTGTACACTGTGGGTGGCGTCAAACACAACCGGACATCCCAGCCCGCGCATGACCGGCAGGGAGCGCATATCAACTACAAGGTTGTTGTAGCCAAAACTGGCACCGCGCTCCACCAGCATGATGTCCTTTGCCCCCGAGTCACGCAACTTGCCCACCACATTGACCATGTCCCAGGGAGAGACAAACTGTCCCTTTTTCACATTTATCGTTTTCCCGGTCTTTGCCGCAGCCACAAGCAGATCGGTCTGGCGGCAAAGAAAAGCGGGAATCTGAATGATGTCCAAAACCTCTCCGGCGGGGGCAGCCTGGGTATAATCGTGGATATCTGAAATGATCGGAACCTGCAGTTCATCACGGATTTCACCGAGGATCTTCAGCCCCTCTGTTAAGCCAGGGCCGCGATAGGAGGTAATAGAGGTGCGGTTCGCCTTGTCATAGGAAGCCTTGAAGACGTAGGAAATACCCAGTCGACGGGTAATCTCCACCATCTTGCGGCCAACGGTGAGCGCAATTTCCTTTGACTCCAGGGCGCAGGGACCACCGATGAGCAACAGCGGCTGGCCGTCACCCACGCCAATTTTTCCTGCAGGACCGTTAACCTCAGTATATATCCCCATTATTCACCCTTTTTGTTCTTCAGCGCTGCTGCGATGAATTCACGGAACAACGGATGTGGTCTCATAGGTTTGGACTGAAATTCGGGGTGGAACTGGCACCCGACAAACCAGGGATGGTCTTCGATTTCGATAATTTCCACCAGTGAATTATCCGGTGAGGTGCCGGAGACAACCATGCCCTTTTCTGTCAGGCGATCAAGGTAATCGTTGTTGAATTCAAAACGATGGCGATGGCGTTCGTTGATCTCCTTGCAGCGATAGGCGTTCCAGGCGTGGGTTCCTTCCTTGAGTACGCAGGGATAGGAGCCAAGACGCAGGGTTCCACCAATATCGGACTCCTTGTCGCGTTTTTGTACCTCTTTATTGCGATAGTCATACCACTCTGTAATCAGGTAGATAACCGGATCCGGCGTATCCTCTTCCATCTCTACGGAATTGGCGCGAGGCAGGTCGAGCAGGTTGCGGCTGAGCTCAACCACGGCAAGCTGCATGCCGAGACAGATACCGAAGAATGGGATTTTTTTCTCACGGGCATAGTTGATCGCCTTGATTTTGCCTTCCACCCCGCGCTGGCCGAATCCACCAGGAACGAGAATACCGTCGCAACCTTCGAGCAGAGAAGGGGGGTTCTTTGATTCCAGATCCTCTGCACTGATGTATTTGAGATTAACTTTTGTCCTGCCGGCGAGGCCGCCATGAATAAGGGCCTCATGGAGACTTTTATAACTCTCGGTGAGGTCAACGTATTTACCGGTGATACCGATGGTGACCTCATGCTGTGGGTGCTGAATGTTTTCGACGAGCTGTTCCCAGGGTTTTACATTGGCGTGGGCGGCCCAGATGCCGAGAAGATCAAGAACTTTGTCGTCCAGTCCCTCCCGATGGAGGAAGAGGGGCAGTTCGTAGATACTTTTGGCGTCCACGGCGGTCATGACCTGGCTCTTCGGCAGGTTGCAGAAGAGGCCAATCTTTTCTTTGATACTGTCATCAAGGGGAACTTCGGAACGGCAGAGCAAAATATCTGGCTGGATGCCGGCGGCTCTTAATTCACGTACAGAGTGTTGGGTCGGTTTGGTTTTTACCTCTCCGGCGGCTTTGAGATAAGGAACAAGGGTAAGATGGATGAAAAGTGTATATTCGCGGCCGAGGTCGTTACGTAACTGGCGGATGGCTTCAATAAAGGGCAAACCTTCGATGTCGCCGATGGTTCCGCCGATCTCGATGATGGCGATGTCTACTGTACCGTCGAGCTGCAGCACCGCATTTTTGATTTCATCGGTAATGTGCGGAATCACCTGTACCGTGCCGCCGTGATATTCTCCGCGCCGCTCTTTGGTGATAACGGAATAATAGATCCGCCCTGAGGTGTAGTTGTTTTTCTGCCCCATTACCGCGTTGGTGAAACGCTCGTAATGGCCCATGTCAAGATCCGTTTCTGCACCGTCTTCCGTAACGTAAACCTCACCATGCTGGAAGGGGTTCATTGTTCCTGGATCGACGTTGATGTAGGGGTCGAGTTTCTGGAAGGTGATGATGAAGCCCCTGCTTTCAAGCAGTGAGCCGAGTGCCGCCGAGGCGAGCCCTTTCCCAAGGGAAGAGAGAACACCGCCGGTGACGAAAATAAACTTGGTCCGTTGTTTTGTTGTAGGCTTTTTCATGGAGGTTCAATATATCATGGAGGTCTACTTTTGCCACATGTAATTTCGTCTGATATCTCGAAAATCAGAATGGCGGGTGAGGCTTGTCAGCACAAATAAGAGTGAATATACTTTTATGAAGCTTCCTGCGAAAAAACAACATCATGGAGGAATTATGACTGCCCTTTTCCTGCCGCTATACTGGCAATTTTGTTTACCCCTGTTCTTTGTTGTGCAGCCCTGGTACCCGACAGGTCTGCCAGGCGGACTGCGATTTTTGGTGGTGGTTGTTTCTGGTGTATGGAGCCGCCTTTCGAGGTCCTGGAGGGGGTTGTGAAGGTTACAGCCGGTTACAGCGGGGGGGCCGAGCCTGTCCCGACCTACGAGCAGGTATCCCAGGGCTTAACCGGTCATATTGAGGCGGTTCAGGTGGTGTATGATCCATCAAAGGTAAACTACAATACGCTGCTCGATACCTACTGGCGGAGTATTGACCCCACAGATCCCGGCGGCCAGTTTGCCGACCGCGGGGCACAGTATCGCACGGCTGTTTTTTATGGCAGTGAAGAAGAAAAGCTGCAGGCGGAGGCTTCAAAGGAGGCTCTTGATGCCTCTCATACCTTTGACTCTCCGGTGGTTACCCTCATTCTTCCGGCAAAAGAGTTCTATCCCGCAGAGGAGTATCACCAGGGCTACCATAATAAGAACGTGCTGCACTATAACTCCTACAAGACGGGCTCCGGGCGCGAAGGTTTTCTGCAGAAGGTGTGGGGCGGGGAGAAAAAAGGAACATACCTTCGTCCAGACGAAGCGGAACTGCGCCGCAGGCTGACCCCGACACAGTATGAAGTGACCATGGAAGAGGGTACGGAACCGGCCTTTAAGAATGAATACTGGGATAATACGCAGAGGGGAATCTATGTTGATATCACATCCGGGGAACCCCTCTTCAGTTCTGCTGACAAATTCGATGCCGGTTGTGGCTGGCCGAGTTTTACCCGGCCACTGAAGACGGATGCTGTTTCGGAACAGACTGATTCCCGTTTTGGCATGGTACGTACCGAGGTGCGCAGTGCCGCAGCTGATACCCATCTCGGTCACGTCTTTCCCGATGGCCCCGCTCCGGCCGGTCTGCGATACTGTATCAATTCTGCTGCTCTGGAGTTTATTCCTGCAGAAGAGATGACGGCGCGGGGATACGGTGCGCTGTTGCCGCAACTTGATGAAAAAAAGAAGTAGATTTTTGAATCTCTGTAAGAAAAAAAGACCGTCCGAAACTTCGGACGGTCTTTTTTTCTTGATTGACAACACCTCAATTTCTTTGTTGCAGGGTGTGACAAAATTTTCAACGCTGTTGATATCTTTTACAGACCTCTCTTTTCCCCTTGATCGCTCTTCCCTTCAGTTATTCAAAGACTCTTTATATTAAGGGGGCCTTCTGTTTCAATTATCACCCTTTATAATCGACATCCCGGGGATGAGTGTCTGGGTTGAGGTGACTCCGGGCCACTGACGGATGGTTTCCTGGGTAAACTGAGAGATCAGCTCGGCATCGGAGCTGAGCAGGTCGCGGTGAAGGGTTATACGAATCAGCAGGTCGAAACTGCCGTGGACAGTGTGGATTTCACGGATCTCGTCGAGCTCTTTCATTCTGCGCAGAAGCTCTTCCTCCTCCTTGCCTTCGATATTGAGCAGCATGAAAACGGTAATTTCCCGTTTCATCTCGGGGTAATCCTGTTCACTGCGATTCATCATGTCCATGCGGAAGGCCTCCATGTCAGTGGGAATGAGTTTGTCGAATTTAATCCCGTACTTGCGTGTTCTGCCGAGTTGCCACTGGTGAGTTGAGATGTAGAGGCAGAGATCAGCGGAAGTGCGCTGGGGAAAGGCTTCCAGGAGACCGCTGCGCTCAACAAGTGTATTCAACGGCAGATAAATGGTGTCGTACCAGTCGCGGGCTGCTTCCTCAATATTGTTTCCCCATTTTTCGCAGGAGACCAGATGTTTCTGTGGCTCGGCAATTTGCCAGTCGAAGCGGGCAAACTGGCCTGGTTC
>JBFHIO010000096.1:0-6710 GCA_041596435.1 Desulforhopalus sp.
AAGGACGACTTCCTCTATGGAAGTCGTCCTTTTTTTATCGAACAGAATGAAGAAAGATTCTTTTCTCAGTTCTTGAAGCTGTGTATCGGTGCCGGCATGCGTCCGCCCCAGGCAATAAAGCGGCTTGACTTGCCGATATTGCGGATCGGCATGATCGGCGCTGCACCGAAGAGGCCGCCAAAACTCACCGAGTCACCAACCTCTTTGCCTGGTACTGGAATCAGTCGTGCGGCGGTTGTTTTGGCGTTGATGACCCCGATTGCCATTTCATCGGCGATAATGGCGGAGATGGTATCTGCGTCCACAGATCCGGGAATGGCTACCATATCCAGCCCTACGGAGCAGACACAGGTCATTGCCTCCAGCTTTTCAAGGCAGAGAGCGCCATCGCCTACGGCTTCAGCGAGCAGGGAGTCTTCCATTACTGGAATAAAGGCACCGCTGAGCCCGCCCACTGTTTTACTGGCAAAGATGCCGCCTTTTTTCACTGCGTCATTGAGCATGGCGAGGATGGCCGTGGTGCCCGGGGCACCGATGGCATCTACACCAAGAATCTTGAAGATTTCTCCAACGCTGTCACCAAAGGCGGGGGTGGGGGCAAGACTGAGATCAACCACACCGAATTCAATACCGAGTGACATCGATACCGCCCGTCCAATCAATTCTCCACAGCGTGTGACACGGAAGGTCGTCTGTTTGATCTCCTCCGCCAGTTCGTCAAATTGCAGTGCACCTGGCTCGGGGTGATCGGCAATCAACCGGTCAAGAGCCCGGGCGATGACGCCGGGGCCGGAAACTCCCACGTTGAGTACCGCCTCCGGTTCCTCCAGGCCGTGAATGGCGCCGGCCATAAAGGGATTGTCTCCGGGCTGGTTGCAGAAGACGACAAACTTTGCAGCACCGAAGCCGCCGTTGTCGGCAGTTTTCTCTGCAAGCTCCTTAATAGTATGCCCCATCATGGCGAGGGCATCCATATTGATGCCTTTCTTGGTTGTGGCAATGTTGATGGAAGCGCAAATCTTTTCCGTTTGTGCCAGGGCCTCAGGAATGGAGGCAATAAACTCATGGTCGGTCTGGGTCATCCCTTTTTCAACCTGGGCGGAGAAACCTCCGAGAATATCAACACCGACAGCAGTGGCAGCACGGTCCAGCGCTTTGGCAATCTCAACAAACCCGTCTCGTTCAAAACCCGCGCCGACAAAGGCTATGGGGGTAACTGAGATCCGTTTGTTGACTACCGGGATGCCGTATTTTTCGCCCATCTCATTGCAGGTGGCAACGAAATTACCTGCAAAGGTGTGGATTTTCTCTTCAATATTGGCACAGGTTTTTGCCACTGTCTCGGCGTGACAGTCAAGCAGGTTAATTCCCATGGTGACGGTTCGTACATCAAGATTTTCCTTCTGGATCATCTCAACGGTGGACAAAATCTGATCTGAACGCAGCATTATTTCTCCTTCTATTTTTCAGTGCAGGGTGACTTCGTTGGTGGCGCGGAAGAGGTCGTAATGCTGCATCATGATTGTCTGATCTGCCTCGCGGCCGTACTCTTCAAACTCCTTGCGCAACTCCTCAAGCGAGCATGTCGCTTCTTTAATACTGCATTGTACCGCCATGGTGTAGCGATCCTGCTGCAGGCTGGTGCCGAGGTCGATGATGTTTACATTGTTGCGTCCGCAGATGGCGCTGACGGCGTGGACGATACCTTTGCGGTTGGGGCCCTGCAGGGATAGAATATAGCTCTCTTCGGGTTGCGGGATCTCATTGAAAGTTTCCGTTTCCGGCAGCTCTTTGACCGAGATCTCAAATTTCTCTCCGCTCTTCACGTGGGAGATGGATGCAAAAATATCCTCCCGGGTGATATCGGAGGGGAATGTGACCCCGAGAATCATGGTGAGATAACCGCAGAGAACGGTCTGATTAAGGTCGGCCACATCACCCTCGAGTTTAAGCAGGGCGCCAGTGACGTCAGCGATAATGCCGGGGCGATCCTTTGACATTACCGAAATAACCATCTTTTTTTTCATTGTCTTCTCCATGGACCTTGAATAATTGACCTTTCTTCCAACTTCTTCGATGCAGGTGAAAAATATATTCACAGGGAAAGAAAAATAATCGTAATATAAACACGTATATATATGGATTATTTTTCTGATGTACCTCGAATTTGATTGAAATATCTACGTATTCAAGGTCCCCTCCCGAATATGCGCAGAAGAATGGATTATAAACTGATAACCCCCCATTATGACATCCCGCAGAAAAATGAGCAAGCAGCAAAAATACGTTTGCACGATCCGGTTTTCCGGAGAAGGGGTATTTATTTTGTAGTGAACTGTAATAATTGGTATACTGTCGCGTTTAAATGTGCAGTAATTGTGTAATAATGACGGAGCGAAAAGAGTGGTGATGGAAAAGCAGAAATATATTGAATCCCTCAATGAGGGGGAGCAGGTAGATGACCTTTTTATGGTCAAGGCCGCGCAGCTCAGTACTACCCGCGCCGGCAAGTCGTGGCTCCGTCTTGAGTTGATGGATAAAACCGGAGAGATCTCCGCTCCGGTGTGGGAAAATGCCGAGGGGGCAGCCGAAATCTGCCGTCCGGGAACGGCTCTGCGCTGTGCCGGCCAGATCGGGTCGTGGCAGGGAAGTCTTCGCTTTGACCTGAAGCAGTTTGCCGTTGTTTCGCCTTCTGAGGTGGAGCTCTCTGCTTTTCTTCCTGCCACCCGTGCCTGTCGGCGCGAGCTGGCGCGGGATCTGCAAAAACTGCTGGTCAGTGTGGGAGATGGGCCGCTGAGTGAACTCCTCAAACAGTTTTTCGGTCCTGGCCCCATGTACGATGCCTTCAAGATCGCTCCTGCTGCCAAAGGAGTACACCACGCCTGCGTCGGCGGTTTACTGGAGCACAGTCTTTCCGTTGCAAAAGTTGTGGACATGCTTGCCGGACACTATCCCGGGATTAGCCGTGACCTGGTCGTCAGCGGAGCGTTGCTGCACGATATCGGCAAGATGCGGGAAATGGGTTTTGAGGGTGCGGTGGTGCTTTATACCCCTGAAGGGAGACTCAAAGGGCATATCACTATCGGCATTGAGATGATTGGAGAGGCGGTGGCGAAATTGAAGCATTTTCCGCAGGAGACTCTCAATCAGCTGCAGCATCTCATTCTCAGTCACCACGGACGCAATGAATATGGTTCGCCGGTGGTGCCGATGACTCCGGAGGCCTTTCTGCTCAGCATGGCTGACGAGCTTGATGCCCGTATGAACATGATTGAGAATCTGCGGGTCAAACTCGACAGCGGCGTCTGGACGATGACTGAATATCAGCGGTTGCTGGAGCGCTACCTTTATCTCAGCGGTTATGAGAAGCAGCCTGGAGAGAAAGAAAATCAGCCGCATCGTAACCAGCCATCTCTTTTTGACAGCGAGCTTTTCTAATGAAAAATGAGGCGATTCGTTACAGCCGCCTCAAAGGGCAGGGGCGGGCGAAGAGGCTGCTTCGCCGCAGTGTGGCCAGTGACCGATTACCCCATGGCTGTCTCTTTCGTGGCCCGGAGGGTGTCGGGAAAACCCTTTTTGCCCGGGGGCTTGCTGCCGCTCTTAATTGTCAGGCTCAGGGGCGCACAGATCTCCTTGAGGCCTGCGGAGAGTGTCCTTCCTGCCGTAAATATGCCAGTGGAAACCATCCTGATTTTATGCTGATCCAGCCCCGGGGGGCAGGAATCAAGGTGGACCAGGTGCGGGAGATGATTACCTCTCTTGAATATCCGCCTTTTGAAGCGAAGGTGAGGGTTGTGGTCATGGAGGATGTTCATGTCATGACCACCCAGGCGGCCAACGCTCTGTTGAAAACCCTGGAAGAACCGCGTCCTGGCAATCTGCTGGTACTCACTGCCGACTCTGCAGGGGATTTGCTGGCAACTCTTGTTTCCCGCTGTCAGACCATTCCCTTTGCTCTTTTGAGCTTTGAGGAAACGGTGGATATCCTGCAGAAGAAGCACGAAGTTGAGCGGTCTGAAGCGGAGTTGCTGGCGCGGCTTGCCGAGGGCAGTCCCGGCCGCGCTCTTACCCTGCGTGCATTTGGAATTGTGCCATTGTGGAAAGATCTGGTGGAGTTTTTGTCCGACCCGGAAAAACGGGGGGACCTTCATCTCCTGGATCTGCTAGATTTTGCCGCGAGAATGGCTGAGTTGAAAGGTGAACTGGATGAACTCTTTGCTCTGTTGCGCAAGTGGCTGCGAGATCTGCTCCTTGACGACACTGAGTCCCTTTCTCTTTACTGCCCGGCGGAGAGAGGGGGGACGGATAAAAGGTGGAACTCCAAAAGGTTGTCTGCTAAAATGCGGGCACTTGAGCGGGCTGAACAGCAGCTTGCGCGAAACTGTAATCGTGCGCTGGTCTGTGAAATTCTGCTCTTCAATCTGCAGGCGTAAACGATGCGAGTGTGATCGTCTGTCTGCAGAATATAAAAAGACGATGAAATGACCGTTGACATAATAAAAGAAAACGAAAAAAACGACAGGACAACCATGTTTTTCCGCGTGCAGCTGCGCCCGGAAAGCCCCTGGACAACCGTCTCCAGCCAGCTCTCTGAACTTCCGGCAGGTACGGTGGTGATGCTGCAGACCGACCACGGTCTTGAGCCGGCGACGGTAATGAAGCTTGCCCCCATATCTCTTTGCGAGCACGGCCCCATAAAAACTGAGATGGAGATTGTCTCCATCGCTGACGAGGATGAGATCCACAGCTACAGGGATCTTCTGTTGAGTGAGGCTGAGGCCTGTGATGTCTGCCTGCGGCTGGTAGAGAAACATCGTCTGGTGATGAAGCTGGTGCGGGTGGAGAAGTTCTACGGCGGCGGCAAGATGATTTTCTACTTTACCGCCGAGAACCGGGTTGATTTTCGCGGCCTGGTGAAAGATCTGGTGCAGGAGTATCGCACCCGAATCGAGATGCGTCAGGTGGGAGTTCGGCATGAAACACGGATGCTGGGAGGTGTTGGTATCTGTGGCCGGGAATTCTGCTGCAGCGGCCATCTGAAGAACTTTTCCTCTGTCTCTATCAAGATGGCCAAGGAACAGGATCTGCCCCTGAATCCCAATAAGATCTCCGGGGTCTGTAACCGCCTTTTTTGCTGTCTGACTCATGAATACAACAGTTATAAAAAGGAACGGCGGAAGATGCCCCGCCCCGGCCGACGAATACTCCTTGGCAGGGAACAGTTTCTTGTTCGCCGGCAGAATGTTCTGCGCGGCACTGTGCTGGCGGAAAATTCTTCTGGTGAAGAGGTTTCTCTCAGTCAGGAGCAGTGGGAAAAAGCCGTCCCGGTGAAGGGAAAAGCGGAGACCCGTGACGACGATACAAAACGCCAGGGCCGCCCCCGTGCCCATGGTGGAGAAAAACAAAAACGCGGTAAACAGGGCGCACGGGAGACCGGCGCTGAAGGAAAGCAGAAAAAGAAATGACGACTTATATCACGACCCCCATATACTATGTTAACGCCCAGCCCCATCTGGGCCACGCCTATACGACTATTGTTGCCGATACCTACAGCCGCTTCCGGCGCCTCTGCGATGCCCCGGTACGCTTCCAGACCGGTACAGATGAACACGGAGAAAAGATTGTAGAGGCAGCAGAAAAAGAGGGTGCGACTCCGAAAGAGTATGTGGATCGCATCAGCTCAATGTTCCGTGAGACCTGGCCTGTCCTTGATGTCAAACCAGACCGCTGTATCCGCACTACCGATCCTGACCATATTGCCACCGTGCAGCGGATTCTTTCTGAGGTATATGAACGCGGTGATATCTACTTCAGTAAATATACCGGGCTTTACTGTCGGGGTTGTGAACGTTACCTGACTGAGAAGGAGCTTGTGAACGGCTGCTGTCCCGACCATAAAGTTCCTCCGATGGAGATAGCCGAGGAGAACTACTTCTTCCGCATGTCGAAATATCAGCAGCAGCTCATTGACCATATCAAGACGCACCCGGATTTTATTACTCCGGAACGCTACCGCAACGAGGTTCTCTCCTTTCTCTCTGAACCGCTGGAAGACCTCTGTATCTCCCGCCCGAAGAGTCGGCTTACCTGGGGAATTGAGCTGCCGTTTGATAAAAAATTCGTGACCTACGTCTGGTTTGACGCTCTGATCAACTATCTCACTGGCATAGGTTATCCTGACGGGGAACATTTCGATGAGTACTGGTCGGTAGCGGAACATCTGATTGCCAAGGATATTTTGAAACCCCATGCCATCTACTGGCCGACGATGATCCTCTCCATGGGGTTGCCGCTTTATAAAAAACTGCACGTTCACGGTTTCTGGAACGTGGATGATACCAAAATGAGCAAGAGCCTGGGCAATGTGGTACGCCCAAGGGAGCTGGCCGCTGAATACGGTGTGGACACACTGCGTTATTTCATTTTGCGGGATATGAGTTTCGGGCTGGACTCCTCCTTTAATTCGGGGCTTATTTCTGCCCGTTATAATTCTGACCTCGCCAATGACCTCGGCAATCTTTTCAGCCGGACGCTGGCGATGGTGAAGAAATACCGCAATGGGGTAGTTCCACAGCCTGGTGAACCGGGGGAACTGGAAGAAGGGCTCACCGATGCGGCCGCGATAATGCTGGAAAAATATCGCCAGGAGATGAATGGCTTTCGTTTCCATAGAGCACTTGCTGATGTATGGGCCTTTGTCGCCCTTGGCC
>JBFHIO010000097.1:0-6692 GCA_041596435.1 Desulforhopalus sp.
TGCATAAAACAGCTGTGCTGCTGCTCTCCACCATCGCTTTTTTCGTCCTCAACATTCTCTCTGTGGATGACCTTGAGGAGATTCCATGGAACATTATTCTGCTCTTTGCCGGTGCCATGTCCATTGGTTTCTGTCTCTGGGATACGGGGGCTGCGAAATGGATGGCTGTCCACTGGCTGGCACTGTTTAAATCTTCCCCCGGTATCGTCTTCATCATGGGAATGGCCTTCTTTGTCCTGATAATGACCAACTTCATCATGAACGTAGCCGCTATCGCGATTTCTCTACCGGTGGCACTGGTTATCGCACCTTACCTTGGTGTGAGCGGTGAAGTTATCCTCTTCAGTTCCCTTGTTACTGCAGGTATGCCCTTCCTGCTGCTGGTCGGGGCGGCACCAAACGCCATCGCCTACAGCTCGAATCAATTTACTCCTGGCGAATTCTTTAGATTTGGTGTGCTTGCCAGTATCATGCTTATGGCAGTTATCTGGTTTGCAGTTGTTGTTATCTGGCCGCTGATGGGTATGAAAATATACGTGTAAGATAATGGGAACCTTGAAGACTCAAGACTGTTGAATTCTTCAAGGTTTCCGGAAGTAAAAGGGAGAAAGAAGACAGGAGACGGGAGAAAGGAAAGGGCAAAAGACGGAAAGACAAAGACTGAAGGGCTAACGAAAAACGTGAACGCTCTTATGAGTTCCTTGAAACAGTCTCATCCCGCAACGGATGTCATCGGATTTTGTTGTTCTGCTTTTTCCTGCCTTCTTTCTTCATTTTTATCGTTATCTTTTCCCATAATTTTTTGACTGTAATCAGGAAGATGGACGATTATTCGATTTTCCCAAAAGTGTTGGCATACCCGATGAGGGTGTGACCGGGGCCGATAATAATGCTCGACGATATCCTCAATGCCATCCCCCACGGGGTGATGATTCTCGATACCAGTCTGCTGGTGCGCAGCATCAACTCCAGGTTGCAGGAGATGACCGGTTACAGCGCCAGGGAGGCGCGCGGCATCGGCGCAGAGTTTATTCTCCGCTCCAGTATTGGTGCGGGCAGCTCCCTTGCTGCGAAGGTTTTGGAAAATGGGGAGATGATTTGTCGGAACGGGACGCTGCTTAACCGCAGGCGAATCAGTCAGTGGGTACAATTCACCCTCAGCCGGGTTAATTCTATTGACGGAGTGACACAGGACTGCCCGGGGCTGGTGCTCGTGGTGGAGAAGGCTGAAGGGGCTGACCCGGGGGGCGGAGGACGGAGCAGTGCGACCCTGGTCGGACACAGTCCGCAGATGCTGGATGTCTTTGAACGAATGGCTATTCTCGCTCGAACCGATGCCTCGGTGTTGATTACCGGGGAGACCGGCAGCGGCAAGGATCGTATTGCCGAAGAGCTGCACGAGGCCTCCGCCCGCTCCGGACGCGCCTTCATCAAGGTGAACTGCGGTGCGCTGCCAGAGGCGCTGCTGGAGTCCGAACTGTTTGGCCACCGGCGCGGTGCTTTTACCGGCGCGGTGAAGGATCATGCCGGCATGTTCCGTCTCGCCGATCACGGAACCCTCTTTCTCACAGAGATCGGTGACCTCTCCCTGCCTCTGCAGGTGAAGCTGTTATCGGTACTTGATGACAGCTGCTTTTATCCGGTGGGAAGTTCCACCTCGGTGACGGTGGATGTTCGCCTTATTGCTGCCACTCATCGGGATCTCAGGCGGGAGGTGGCTGAGGGGCGTTTTCGTGAAGACCTCTTCTTCCGTCTCAACGTTCTCCAGCTGCGAGTGCCGCCGTTGCGGGATCGGGCGGGGGACGTGCGGTTGCTGCTGGACCATTTTCTGCGGCGCAGCGTACGCCTCAACCACTCTCGGGTCGAGGGTTTCGATACCGAGGCGATACGCCGGCTGGTGGGCTATCGCTGGCCGGGGAACGTTCGTGAACTGCGCAACACGGTGGAGTATGGAGTCAATATGTGTCGCGGCACCCGCATTGGCTGCGGTGACCTGCCGGATTATCTCTTTGAGTCCCTTGACGTGCGGACAGACGGGGTGTCTTCCGGCCCCCGGCCAGAGCTCCCTCTGCCGCCTCCAGCCACTCCCGCCACGGGCTGGGCGGAGCTGGAACAGCAGCGTATTCTCAAGGCGCTGCAGCAGGCGGGCGGGCGACGGGGCAGGGCGGCAGAGCTGCTCGGCATGGGACGCACCACTCTGTGGCGAAAGATAAAAGATTATAATCTGGAGTGAAACGATGAAACTTCTCATTCCTACCTGTGGCAACCATGTGGCTCCCCGTTTTGACAACGCGACTGAGGTGCTCATTGCCACCTGTTATGACCGGCAGCTCCTCGAAGAACCGCGGTTCATTCTTCTCGCCAATCCTTCTGCGGAGGGGCTCTGTGACATGATTCTCAAGGAGCAGGTGAAGTGTGTCGTCTGCTGTGGCATCGAGGAGGAGCATTACCGTTTTCTCAAGTGGAAAAAAATAACCGTGATTGATTCTGTGATCGGCCGCTGGAAACCGGCTCTCGACCTCGCCGTCGGCGGGGAATTGTCTGCCGGGGATATCCTGCGGGTATAGGATTAAGGGTATCTTGAAGAACCTTGTTTTTCGTTCATATTTGAGGTGTAGAAGGGAACAGCGAAAGGCAGTAAAACATTTTTTTTACCGCGAAGAAACGCGAAGGAAGGCAAAAGCATTTGAGAAATTAGAACGGGAAGGACGGGAGAAAGGAGACAGGAGAAGGGAGACGGGAGAAAGGGAAAGGCAAAAGACTGGAAGGGCCTTTTTTACCGCGAAGAACGCTAAGGGACGCGAAGGAAAGCAAAAGCATTTGAGAATAAATATTTTGTGATTTAAAGCGGGAAGAACGGAAAAGGCAAAAGGCGGTACAATATAGTTTTTTTCACCGAGAAGAGAGGCTGGAGAAGGGAGAAGGGAAAAAGGCAAAGGCAAAAGACTGGATGGCCAACGAAACACACAAAACACGCGAAAGAAGGCAAAAACATTTGAGAAAAAGATTTTCAATTAAACAGGGAATTGCTGTTGTTATCTCTTCACTGTAAAATTCTTTGTCTTTTCCCATAGCTTTTTGAGAAGTTACGGTTTTGTACAAAATGTCCTTTTTCGCATGTTTAGCGTTTTTTTCGTTGGCAAAAAAATCTTTTCGCTGTTCTGTCTTTCACAGGAACCCCTTGAAACACTCTCTTCCACAACGGATATCATCGGGTTTTGTTGCTCTGTTTTTTCCTGTCTCCTTTCTCCCTTTTTCCCTAATTTTTTAACTGTAACAAAGAAGATGAGCGATTATTCGATGTTCCCTTGAAGGGAAAGAACACGGAAGAGTACTCACAAGGAGACCCCCATGAACATCATCTCGAAGATCATGCCTTCCCTCTCCGGCGATATTGAGTCGCCGGAGGCGCTGGAACATCGCTATCGGCAATTTTCCAGCAGCCTCACCGGCATTCTGCTGGCGCTGGTGCTGATTCCCATGTTTATCATTTCCGTGCTTGCCCATTCTCAGTATAAACGGATGCTCGAAGAGGAGGAGGTCGGGCGCCTGCTGCTCAACGCGGAGCAGGCGGAGAACACTGTCGAGCTGTTTGTTGTCAAACTGCGTTCCATCATCAACTTTGCCGGCCATGAGGATCGCTATGACGAATTGCTTCGGCCAGGTGTCCTCCATGACCTCTTTCTCCGGCTGCGTAATTCCTTTCCCGATTATACAGATATAGAGGTGATCGGCCCCGATGGGCACACCGCCGCCTGGGAGGGGGACTATGTCAGTAAGGGACAGAGTTATATTGGCCAGCCCTGGTATGATGAGACTCTGCACAAGGGTTTTTATATCAGTAACATCTTCACCGGTTTTCGTGGTGTCCCCCACTTTGTCGTGGCTGTTTCCCGTAACCTCAAGGGTGGCGGGCAGTGGGTGATGCGGGTGAACATCGATGGCAAGACGCTGCAGCGCTATGTGGATGCAGTGGCGGCTACGGCGGTGGATGATCTGTTTCTCGTCGATGAAAAAGAAATCCTGCAGACCACGCCGGAGAAGTATGGGGAGCGCGGAAAACCCTCCATCTTTCCCCGTGGCGGAGCTCTCAGTCACCGGCTTGCCGCAGAAGTGGAACGGCACCGTCAGGCGGTGGGCGGAGAGTTTCTCATTGATCGGCAGATGGTGGACGGCAAAGCCATGTTGCGGGTGGCCCGGCCGGTGGTCGGGACTCCGTGGCGGCTGGTGATGGTTAAGGAAGACTACCGTCACGGGACCAAATGGATCAATTTTCGCAATCACCTCTTCTTCTATTTCGCCTGCTGCGGAATTCTGGCAATTCTCATTATCATCAGTATCAGTCGGGCCATCACCGCATATATCCGCGAAAGTGATCTCAAGCGGAAACAGTTCCTGCGAGAAGCGGAAAACAACGATAAACTCGCTTCCATCGGGCGGCTGGCCGCTGGCGTGGCCCACGAGATCAACAATCCACTGGCGATCATCAACCAGAAGGCAGGGCTGATGGAAGACTATATGGAGATGACCGGAGACTTTGAATATAAAAAAGAGCTGGGCGGGGCGTTGAGCGGGATCGACGAGAGTGTGGAGCGCTGTAAGACAATCACCCATCGTCTGCTCGGTTTTGCCCGTCATACTGATGTGACGGAGGAAAAGATTGAAATTAACAAGATGCTTGAGGAGGTGACGTCCTTTGTTGACCGCGAGGCGAGCTACAATCAGGTGGAGATCAACTTCCACTTTGCCGAACACCTGACACCCATCGTCAGCGATCGCGGTCAGTTGCAACAGGTCTTCCTCAATATTCTCAACAATGCCATCTACGCCATTGGCAAAGAGGGAGAGATTAACATCTCAACCCGCCAGATGGATCCCGATCATGTCCAGGTTGAGATCGCCGACACCGGCTGCGGCATGAACAAAGAAACCCTCGACCGTCTCTTTGAACCTTTCTACACCACCAAGCCTACGGGGAAGGGAACCGGACTGGGCATGTCGATTACCTACGGCATCATTAACAAGCTCGGGGGGCGGATTAAAGTTGCTTCAGAGGAAGGGAAAGGGACTGTCTTCACCTTTCTGCTACCGGTTCGGCACAAAGAAGAAGGAAAAGAAAAAACGGATGTGTGAGGTGATGCGCAGAGCAGTTTTGTGCAGAAAACAGACAAGGAGGCTCCATGAAGATTTTGATTATTGATGATGAGGTTGAATTTGCCACAACTCTCTGCCAGCGGTTAAAACTGCGGAAATTTGATGTGTCCGAGGCGCACAGCGGTACAGAGGGACTGGCTGCGCTCAGCGCATCTCCTCCGGATGTCGTGCTGCTTGATATGAAGATGCCCGATATGAGTGGTTTTGACGTCTTAAAGGTGATCAGCAGAGATCTGCCGCAGACCCGTACCATCATGCTTACCGGGCACGGTTCCGGGGAGGCCGGGAAGGAGGGGCTGGCCCTCGGTGCGATAGACTATCTGATGAAGCCGGTGGAACTCAAAGAGTTGCTGGCCAAATTGAAAACGCTGGAAAAATGAGGGGGGAGAAGACAATGGCAGGTGACGAGCGAAAATTGCGTGAGAGTCAGATTGAGTCCTACGGACGGCTGATGGCCGGTTTCTCCCATGATATGAAAAACCACCTCGGTATTATCCGAGAATCTGCCGGGCTGATGGCCGATCTTGTGGAGATAAACGGCGCCCGGATGGATCCTGTCCTTGTCGAACGGTTCAAGAAGACAACTGATCTCATTGAAAAGCGGGTGGTTATTGCGGCCGGGCTGTTCCATCACCTGAGCAGTTTTGCCCACCGTTCAGACACTCCAATCTCCAGTTTTGCCCTCAGTGACGTGGTTGCAGAGATGGCGGCCTTTGTTGAACGTCCCGCCCGGCTCAGGCAGGTGAAACTGGAGCTGAAAAACGACGCCGACGCGGTATTGCTCAACTCTCCCTCACTGCTGCAATTTTTCTTCTATCGTCTGTACACACACTGCCTCAACCAGCTTGGTGAAGGTGACACGCTTACTCTTGAAACCTCGGGGGTGAACGGTGCGGCAGTGCTGCGTATGGATGGTGGCGGCAAGTTGACCCTTGCCGGCTTTCCAGGTGAAGAAGAGGCGACTGCCCTTTCCCTGCTCGGGGGCGATATTTTTGAGGAGAATGGGATTGTGTTAAAATTAGGGAGTGTGGTTGTCTGAGGGGGCCTCCACAGAATGACGCAGGGGCCGGAGTTGCTTACTCCGGCTCCATGCGCACCTGATCCCGTCCTTCCTGCTTGCCGCGGTAGAGGGCCTGATCGGCATCCTGGAAGATGGTGCGCTGGTCTTTCTCTGCAAGGATGTCGGTAACTCCGGCGGTAATTCTGATGTGTTCCCCGGCGAGTTCCGGATCCAGCGTGACGAGATTCAGCCCCCGAATCTTTCGGCGGATGGCGTCCATGAACTGCAGGGCCTCGGGAGCTTTCATGCCGGGCAGGATAATGCCAAACTCTTCACCGCCGATTCGTGCCACCAGACCTTTTTCTCCCACTTCCTCCATCAGTGTTGTGCTCACTGCTTTCAGCACGAGGTCGCCGCGATCATGGCCGAAAGAGTCGTTGAAGGCCTTGAAGTGGTCAATATCAACAATGACCATTGAGGCAATACGGTCTGTATCCTGTTTAATAAATGAAAGTTCTTTCTCAAAAAGAGTGTCAAA
>JBFHIO010000098.1:0-6679 GCA_041596435.1 Desulforhopalus sp.
GAGGGCTGCCCGTCCAAAATCTCCGGGTAGGTCGCTGGAGGCGTCGGGCAACCGGCGTCCAAGTTAAATGATCATGGCCCCGCAAGGGGTACAGAATTCGGCTTATAACCCGCTCCATTTTTTTTTCAGGATCCCCCATGACTCAAATTTCTTCCACCGGCGACGATCCAGCTGGCAGGATCGCCGTCGTTATTGCCGCTGCCGGCATCGGAAGGCGCATGGGCGGGTCCTCCCCCAAGCAGTTCCACGATGTTGCCGGCGGTCCGCTTTTTCTCCACACCGTACGCGCCTTCCTTGCAAGTCATCATATTTTCGAAGTAATTGTCGTCGCAGCAGCTGACCACCTTGATGAAACACAAGCTCTCTGCGAAGAGTATCTCGGGGAAGATTCACGGTTGAAGTTTGTCGCCGGGGGCGCGCGTCGTCAGGATTCCGTTTTGAATGGCCTGAAAGCAACTTCCGCCCCTTTTACCCTTGTCCATGATGCGGCACGGCCACTGGTCAGTGAAAGAATTATTACTGACTGCTGTCGCGCCCTGCGCCTCGGCAAGGCCGTACTCACGGCAATTCCAGTAGTTGACACAATCAAACGCGTGGCTGACGGCCTTGTTACCGACACCATTGACCGCAGTGGCCTCTACCGCGCCCAGACTCCACAGGGCGCCCCCACGATGGTCTTAATCGGCGCTTTTCAGCGCTTTGGCGAGAATAATATCACCGACGAATCCTCACTCCTTGAACTGGCCGGAGTACCGGTGGAAATCATCGCCGGAGACGAGGGAAATTTCAAGGTAACCCACCCGGAAGACCTCGCAAGAGCAGAAGAGCAGCTGAAAAGCAATCCACTCAAAAAAAAGCCCTCTCCGCCCGCCTCCTTTAACACCATCCTTCCCCGTATCGGGCACGGCTTTGATGCCCACCGATTAGTCAAAGGTCGCGACCTCATTCTGGGCGGAGTAAAAATTCCATGGGAGCTCGGTCTCGACGGCCACAGCGACGCCGATGTGATCACCCACGCCGTCTGCGACGCCCTGCTCGGTGCCAGTGCACAGGGAGATATCGGCAAAGCCTTCCCCGACAGCGACGACCAGTACAAGGGAATAAACTCCCTGATTCTGCTTGAGAGGATAATGCAGAGTCTCACTCCCCTGCTGATCGGCAATATTGATATCACCGTCATCTGTCAGGCACCAAAGCTCTCCCCCTATCTTGCCGAGATGCGGCAGAACCTGCTGATTGATACACGCTTTTTCGCCAACCAGAGTCACGCCGCCGAATGTATCAACATCAAAGCGACGACCGAAGAAAAGATGGGCTACACCGGCAGAGGCGAAGGTATAAGCTGCCACGCAGTTGCTCTGCTTGTTCCCAGTTCCCAACAACCACGAGGTTGAGACCCATGAATATTCCTGTAAACAGCGAGCGTCTCGCCCGTAACTTCATTGAGCTTTGTGAGATTGAAAGCCCTTCCCGTGAGGAAGGCCGCATCGCTGCCCGGTTGAAAGAAATTTTCACCACACTCGGTGCCGAATCAATCTATGAGGATAACTCCGCCGCAGCAACCGGCTCAGAAAGCGGCAACCTCATCATCCACTTTCCAGGCCGCGGGTCAAAAGCAAATGAGAAGGGTTTTTTCCTTACCTCGCACATGGATACTGTCCGCCCCTGCGCCGGAGTAAAGGTGGTGCGTAAAGACGACCTCTTCACCTCCCTCGGCGACACCATCCTCGGTGGTGATGATAAATCAGGCCTGGCAGCGATAATAGAACTGCTGGAAATTCTCCGGGAAAACGAGCTGGACCATCCGCCACTGGAACTGCTCATCACCACCTGTGAAGAGCTGGGGCTCCTTGGTGCGACCGCCCTTGAGTATGACAAAATCCGTTCCCCGTACGGTTACGCTCTCGATGCCAACGGTATCAATACCGTTATCGTCAAGGCCCCTGCCGCCTGTAAATTTGAAATTACCGTCCATGGCCGGGCCGCTCACGCCGGTATGGCTCCGGAGAAAGGAGTCAGCGCGCTGATGCTGGCCGCAAAGGCACTCGCCCCGTTGCCCACCGGCCGCATCGGCAATAATTCAACCCGTAACTTCGGGCGTATTGAGGGTGGCGTCGCCTTCAATATCATTCCCGACGAGGTGAAAATTCTTGGTGAAGTCCGCAGCCTTGATAATAACAGGGTTCCCATCTATCTTGATGAAATAACCGACTCTTTCCAATCCGTCATCAATGCCTGGCTGCCGACGGAGGAAACAGTGGGGTTTCTCCCCACCTTCACCTTCAAACAGCTCGGCCACTATCCTGCCCTCACTCTCCCCGTTGAGAGCGAAGTCCTTGAAAGGCTGCGCACGGCAGGAAAGATGCTCGACCGCACCATCACCGAAGAAATCGGCGGTGGGGGAAGCGATGCCAACATCCTTTCCGATAACGGTCTGCCCACAGCTGTAATCTCCACCGGTATGGCGGCAGTGCATACGGTGGAAGAAAATATCACACTGAAAGACATGGTTGCCGTCACCGAAATTCTGGTGGCGCTGGCAACAGTAGAGCAGCATTGTTCCCCGGTTACTTGAATTTCTCTGATTGATAGTATATTTTTGCTAATTTACCGTTCCTTTCTCCCTTAAATCCAGCCCGTGGGAAGCAAGAACAGAGCACAAGTCGGCCCTGTTGCCCAATTCCCTGAAGAGAGCGTACATGCAGACTCAGATTCCTTCCATTGATGAGCTCGAGTTCGACAAACCACGTCACGAATGTGGTGTCTGCGGCATTTTCAACCATCCGGATGCCGCCAAACTTGCCTACTTTGCTCTTTACGCCCTGCAGCATCGAGGGCAGGAAAGCGCCGGTATCGTGTCCTCCGACGGCAGCCACGTCAGCATCCATAAGGCGATGGGACTGGTTCCCGATGTTTTTTCCGAAGAGCATCTGCAGGAGTTGAAAGGCCACCTCGCCATCGGCCATGTCCGCTACTCCACCACGGGGGCCTCCAACGCCGTTAATACCCAGCCGCTGATGGTTCACCACCGTGGCCACACCCTTGCGGTGGGACACAACGGGAACCTTGTCAATGCCACCGAGCTCCGTCAGAAACTTGAGGAGCATGGCTCCATCTTCCAGACCACCATGGACAGTGAGGTTGTGCTTCACCTCATGGCCCGCTCTGCCTGGCAGGGACTGGACACTGCTCTGCAGTATGCCTTCTCCTCAATCAAAGGCGCTTTTTCCATGGTCCTGATGACAGAAGACTGTCTCGTTGCCGTCCGTGACCCGGACGGGTTCCGTCCACTCTGCCTCGGCCGTATTCTCAACGGTGGTGACAGTGAGGGGTGGGTGGTTGCCTCTGAGACATGTGCCCTCGACCTGATCAATGCCGAATATGTGCGTGATGTAGAGCCCGGTGAAATGCTGATCATCTGCAATGAGGGGCTGCGCTCCATTTTCCCCTGGCCGAAGCAGACTCCCCACCACTGCATCTTCGAACACGTCTATTTCGCCCGCCCTGACTCAGAAGTTTTTGGTATCAACGTCTATCGGGCACGGAAAGAGATGGGTAAACTTCTCGCCCGTGAGGCGAAGATTGACGCCGACCTGGTGATGCCTTTCCCCGATTCCGGAAACTACGCAGCCCTCGGCTACGCTCAGGAGTCAGGCATCCCTCTGGAGTTCGGCGTCATTCGCAATCACTACGTTGGCCGAACCTTCATTCAGCCGACCCAGTCCATGCGTGACTTTAACGTACGGGTGAAACTCAACCCGGTACGCTCCCTGCTCAAGGACAAACGCATTATAATTGTGGAAGACTCCATCATCCGCGGCACTACCGGTAAATCTCGGGTGGCGGCACTGCGCCGGGCGGGAGCAAAAGAGGTGCACATGGTGGTGAGCTGCCCTCCCACCCGCCACGCCTGCTATTACGGGATCGACTTCCCCTCCTCCAGTCAGCTTGTGGCCTGCGGAAGAGAAGTGGAAGAAATCGCCAAATATCTCGGGCTGGATTCCCTGCACTACCTCAGCCTTGAGGGAATGGTTGAGGCCACAGGGCTCGCTCGCGAGAATTTCTGCCTCGCCTGTTTCGACGGCATCTATCCGGTAAAACCGGATACCAGCTTCCGCAAGGAGGCTCTCGAGGAGTAACACTCCCAGGCAAGGAATCATGCCCTTTATCGAGAATGCTGCAAATTATCCGTCACATTTTTTTGACGCAGGCAACGGCGCGAACCCCATTGAGGAGATTCTTCACCTTGCCGGGGAGATCATCGGCTCAGACGGTCTTGCTCCGCTTGAGCGCCTGCACTATGATATTGCCGCCATGTTCTCCGGAGAAGATCCGGAGTTCAAGGGCAATACCATGCCCTACCACACCCTCCGCCACACCATGATGGTCGCACTGGCGACAATGCGTTACCTCCACGGCCTGCATTTTGGTGGTCACCACGTCTCCCGGCGATCCCTCTTGCAGGGAATGCTCTGCGCCTATTTTCACGACAGCGGGATGCTGCTCAAAAGTGATGACCCCGCCACCTCCGGTGTGGTCTATATCTCCACCCACGAAAAGCGCTCGGCGCAGTTTCTCTCCGAATATGTAAGGAAAAAAGAGCTCAGCTCCTCCCTCACTGAAGGTTCCGATATTATCATCGCCTACACCTGGCTGAGTCGGGATCCCGCAACTTTCCCGCCACATTCAAAACGGCGACAGATGCTGGGCAAGGTGGTGGGTGCCGCCGACCTTCTCACACAGATGGCCGATCGCTACTATCTTGAAAATCTGTTGTTGCTCTTTGATGAGTTGGAAATGGGAAGGCTGAATACCAGCAGGGATGTGATGGAGCTGATGGAGCGCACAATACTCTTTTATCGCAGCGTGGCTCTGCCACGTTTCACCACCAAATATTCTGAGGTGCTCGACGCCATGCTGAACCACTTTGTAGTGCGTTACGGCATCAATCATAACCTCTATGCAGAATCAATCGAAAAAAACCTCAAATATCTGCAGTCCATTCTTTATCAGTGCAGAGGCCTCGAATGTATCTCTGCTCATTTGCAGCGCAGGTTACCGAACATACAGTGAAGGGGACCTGAATATCCTGTATTTTGTCCATATTCAAGGAGCCATGAAGTCAACCGCTGAACTCCTGTCCCGAAGAATCGGGACGGAAGGAAAGCAAACGCCTCAGCGGCTGCGTGGATCTCTGCCGGTCTCAAACATCTCAAACAGATCATAGAAAAGTTTGGTGATGGTGCTGAAGTTAGTGGCCGACCCCGAAGCCGCATAGGCTTTGGTTAACTCTATTGCCCGCGCAAAACTTTCCTGCGACTCCACCGCGTCCTGGTTCTTCACCGCAGCCACCAGACGGGCACCAATATCATCTTCTGCTTTCATTTACTTCCCCCCTGCTCCTTACCGCGAACAGCAACCACAGCTCCGGTTACTTTTTCCAAAAGGGCATTCAGGCGGTGTTCCGCCTTGCGCACCACGCTGGCGACCTTAACATCATCCAGCACACCAACCACCGTACCGCAGGCGACACACTGCACAAGGCAGAATTTCTGCCCGGACTTCGTTACAACGGGAACCGCCTCAAATTCATGACACTCACAACAGGGACATTTTGATCTTGCCATATCAACCTCTACAATTGATCTCAGGGAATCTTGAATAACCAGGCTTTTGCCCATCCTCTTCGTTACATTCAAAAATTTATCCTCGGAGGTAAACGCCACACTCCGATATCAATCATGGCTGTGATAAATTTTCTCCTGAGCCTTGAATATGAATGAAATACAAGCTGTTTCAAGGGTCCCCTTACTTACACTCCCAGGAAGGAATATTCGCTTTCCTGACACAGATATTGTAACGTGTAAGGCTTTGAAAAGATAGATGCAACAGGAAACCCATGAAAATCCTTCACATCATTAGTCAACACCCGGAAAGCACCGGTTCAGGCTGCTGCCTTCAGAACATTATCCGCCAGGCCCGCGCCGCCGGACATGAGAATTTCCTCGTTACCGGAATTTCTGAAGGCGTAACCCCGTCTCTGGATATGATCGACGCCGAACGGTGCTGCTTTGTCAACTTTGGCGAACCGCCGCTCATTTTTCCCGTCCCCGGGATGAGCGATGTAATGCCCTGTAAAAGCAGCCGCTTCAGCGACCTCTCCGACTACCAGCTCAACCTCTATGAAGAGGCGTGGGGCACTGCCATTACCAACGCCCTGCAAACCTTTCAACCGGACATCGTTCACAGTCATCATCTGTGGATCGTCAGCGCCATCGCCCGCCGACTCAGCGCAGGGGTAAACATCCCGCAGGTCATCTCCTGTCACTCCACCGATCTCCATCAATACCACAGTCATCCGCAGTTGCGAAAACGGGTTGAGACATGTCGTGAGGCAGATCAGATTTTTGCCCTCAATGAAGAACAGAAAAAAGAGATTATCAAAGATTTCAGTGTCCCAAAAGAAAAAATTACCATTGTCGGTGGAGGAATCAACACTGAGATTTTTTATTTTCATAAGAAAAAACCTGCCCCGCAACCGGTACAAATCGTCTACGCCGGCAAATTAAGCCGGGCCAGAGGGGTCAACTGGCTGCTCGAAGCCATGACCGGCTTCACCCCGGAAGAGGCCCATCTGCACCTTGTCGGCTCCGGTACTGGAGAGGAGGCCATCCAGTGC
>JBFHIO010000099.1:0-6669 GCA_041596435.1 Desulforhopalus sp.
CGACGCAACCCAGGGCGATATCCGTATCCGTTCAGACAAGATGGTTGTCTATTACACCGCCAGCGAAGGGGAAAAAGAGAGTAAAGGAACTGACAGTACGGAGAAACAACAGGTGGAGAAAATGGTCTGCACCGGCAAGGTACAGGTAACCCGTGGCAAATGGCTCGGCACCGCAGACCGCATGGACTATCTTGAGAAAAAACGGCAGGTAATCCTTTCCGACAACGCCCGTGTCTATGAAGGTGACAACAGCGTCGCGGGTTCCAAAATCATCTACTATCTTGATGAAGGCCGCAGTCAGGTCATTGCTGGCCGGACGAAAGAGGAAAGCGGTGGCAAAAAAGCCGGTCGCGTCGGCATGACTATCTTCCAGAAATAATTATGGCCGTTCTCGAAGTTCGCAATCTTGTAAAACGCTACGGTACCCGTACTGTGGTCAACGGCGTCAGTCTGCAGGTGAGTACCGGCGTCGTCGTAGGTTTACTCGGCCATAATGGCGCGGGAAAAACCACCACCTTCTATTCCATAGCGGGCTTTATCCGTCCCAACGGCGGCAATATTTTTCTCAGCGGAGAAGAGATTACCTGGCTTCCTATCCATCAGCGGGCACGACGGGGCATCTCCTATCTCGCTCAGGAGCCGTCAGTCTTCAAGAAACTGACAGTGGAAGATAATGTCCGCATTATTCTTGAACCTCTTGGGTTGTCAAAACGGGAAATTGATCTGCGCATCGACACCCTGCTCGCCGAACTCAAAATTGAATATCTGCGCCACAACAAGGGCCATGCCCTTTCCGGCGGAGAGCGACGGCGGGTGGAGATTATGCGCGCCCTTGCCACCCGGCCGCAGTTTATCCTTCTTGACGAGCCCTTTGCCGGTATAGATCCGCTGGCGGTAATTGATCTGCAGAAGCTTATCCGCGAACTCAAAGGGAAAGGCCTCGGCATCCTCATCTCCGACCACAACGTCCGGGAAACCCTTGAGGTCTGCGATTTTGCCTATATTATGAGTGCGGGACAGGTCCTCACCAGCGGTGTTGCCGAAGATGTTATTGAGAGCGAAGCGGCGAGAAAAGGTTATCTCGGCGAAAACTTCCACATGTAAGACGGCATAAAGGAAAAAACTTCAACCAAATGGCTCTCGAACTCAGGCAACAGCTCAAACTCCAGCAAAAGCTGGTCATGACCCAGCAGCTCCGGCAGGCAATCCAGTTGCTCCAGCTCAACCGGACAGAGCTGTCTGACGCCCTTCAGGCAGAACTTGAACAAAACCCGGGACTGGAGGAAGACGTCTCAGTTCTTGAGCCTGAAAACACCGCAGCCCTCTCCTCCATCCGCGAGGAGACCGGCCCCGCTCAGGAATCTGAAGTTACTGAAAAAATCAATGCCACTGAAGGAACCCTCCCCGAGACCAACTGGGAGGAGTATGAAAACAGCTTCGACACCAATCTCTCCTTTTCCCGAGAGACCCCGCCTGCGGATGCCCCCTCTCAGTTTGATTTTATCTCGGAAGAACCGGGCCTCACAGCCCACCTTGCCTGGCAGCTTGCCCATCAGGAACTGGACGCAAAAGAGAAGGAGATTGCCATGTTTATCATCGGCAACCTCAATCGTTACGGTTTTCTGGAAGTAGAGCTGGACGAAATTATCGCCGAATGTGACTGTGAGCCGGATGAGGCAGAATATGTACTCTGTGACGTCATTCAGCTCCTTGATCCTCCTGGTATCGCCGCGCGCAACGTCAGCGAATCACTCTACCTGCAGCTGGAACAGATGGGTAAAAGTGACACTCTCGCCGCAGAAATTGTCCGCGATCATCTGCCGCTGCTGGAGACCCGCAACTATAAAGAATTGTCCAAACGCACCGGACGCAAGAAACCGGAGATTGATCGGGCCATCAATTTTATCGTTGAGGAACTGACCCCCTGGCCCGGCCTGCCATGGAACAACGACAGCACCAACTATATTGTTCCCGATGTCTATGTGCAGAAAATTGATGATGAGTATTTTGTCCAGCTGAACGAAGACGATCTCCCCCGCCTCAAACTCTCCACAGACCTGCAGGAGATGCTCAAAGAAGGCAGGAACATCGACAAGGACAAACGCCACTACCTCAATGACAAGCTTAAAGATGCCAACTGGTTCATCAAATCACTCTACCAGCGGCAACAGACCATCTACCGGGTGATGGACTCAATCCTCAATTTTCAGCGGGAGTTTTTCGAGAAAGGCCCTGAGCATCTCAAGCCACTGATTCTCAAGGATGTCGCACAGGATATCGACGTTCATGAATCCACTGTCAGCCGGGTAACATCCAACAAATATGTTCACTGCTCCCAGGGCATCTTTGAACTGAAGTACTTCTTCTCCACCGCCATTCAGAAAGAAGACGGCAGCACCATGGCCTCCGAATCCATCAAGACCATCATCCGCCGCATCGTATCCGAAGAAGACAAAAAGACCCCCCTCTCAGACTCCGCCATTACCGCAAAACTGGCAGAAAGCGACATAAAGATAGCAAGACGCACGGTAGCCAAGTATCGTGAACAACTGAAGATTCCACCGGTAAAACACCGCCGGGAGCGCTGACAGGATAAAAAAAGAGGCGGACGCTTTTCAGCGACCGCCTCTTTTTCAGTACAGGTTTCCCTGCTCAGTCTTTGGTGATACAGGCTGCGGGGCAAGAACCAATAGATTCTTCAATGCAGTCAGCATTGGCCTCGAGATCAGCATCTTCGATAACATAGGCTTTGGTTTCATCTTCGTTAAAACCAAATACTGCCGGGCAGATTTCTACACAAGACTCACATCCCATACATTCATCTTCATCAATTTTTACAGCCATTTGCCTTCTCCTTGTTATTAAAATTTTGAGACACGGAACACCCGAGCCCCGACTGGCCGATAACTTAAACCGGCTGAACTCCTTTTACAATAATACCTGAATCTGCGCTTTTCAATTTTAACCCGCAGGAGTTGTTTTATTTTTCTGGAAAAAGATGAAAATTCACCAGGGAATATGGTATCATCTGCCAAGACTGAGATTGGCAGGACACTGCAGCAGGTGATATGTCCCTCGGCGAACAGCCAGCCATGAGACGTTTCATCGTATTTCCTTTTTTGCCACTCTGTTTTTTCCCAGGGTTTTTTTTAGTTTTTAGAGGTCCCTTGAGCGATAGCGAATTTCCTCCTTTTTCGAGGTGGAATCATACGGGGTTCCTTATAGTTTTCAAGTTTTTTTACTCTCACGTTAAAGAAGGAGAAGCCATGAAGTATGCCGTTATGACCCTCGTTGCGATCTATCTGATCACCGCTTACGGATGCAAAGATGCATCGGAACAACATGCTCAGAGTACAGAGCAGACTACAGTACAACAAACTGCAGCACAACCAGCCGGCGCTGAAGAAATTCTGCTGGTGACTGATGAAAACCAGGATGCCGTCGCTGACGTGGTTGCCGTAGAGGAAGCTGTTCAGCAGGCCCCTGAAGCTGTTGAGGTTGTTGAAGTTATCGCCGTAGATTCAGACGAAGATGTTGCCGCCCCTGCCACACAGGAAGCAGTAGTTGTTGTCGTTGAGCCCCAGGCCACCTCTGAAAAGATTGAGCCGCAGGCTGCTCCGGTAGTGCCCGTTGAGAAAGCAGCCCCCCAGGAAGCACCTGCTCCGAAGGTCCCTGCCGCCATGGCCAACACCCCGGCAGTTACCGCTCCGGCCCCCAGCACTGAAGCTCTCGCCGAGACACCTGCTCCGAAAAAGGTCCCTGCTGCCATGGCCAACACCCCGGCAGTCACCGCTCCGGCGCCCGGCCCCGAGGCTCTCGCCGAGGTCAATGCCGATGCAGAGTGGGACAAGATGGTTGAAACCAACTCCAGACAGGTTATGGCCATGCTGGCCGCCGAAGGAGAAAAACGTCTCTCAGAAAATCTCAAGAAAGAACAGCCAGCCTCTGCAATGGACACGGTACAGACCGTACAGAGCGGTCCCGCCTGCCCTGCTGATTCGACAAAACCCTGCCCGAGCCCGAGTGTTGATGCAAAAAGCACCCCGGACAACGATGCCGTTGAGGTCGTTGTGGATGAAAACAAGGTGCTCAAGGTAAAAGACGGTCACACCGTTGTTCAGACCATCACCAAAACCACCACGACTGAGAAGACAGGAGACAAAGTTTCCGCCGTAAAACAAAACGTCGAGGTAAAAACAACTCCCGCCAGTCCCGAGGAGATGAATCAGGCTCTCATTGAGATGCATCAGAGCACCAAAGATCTGATAAAATTGACCAACAAACTCATCCGCGAGAACAAAGCCCTGAAAGAGGCTTTGAAACAACTCCAGACTGCAGAAGAGTAAAAACAACTGAGAAATTCAGTGTTCGGCTTTACGCCGCACACAACGCCGGTGTCGCTCCACTTCCCACGAGGGCGGCACCGGTTTTTTTTATTTGTATTCCAGAACAAGGACAGGAACCATGAAAGGAAAAACAGCTGCGGCAATAATGAAAGCCTTTGCCGAATGGAGCAACACCTGCAAAGAGTTGAAACCAGCCTGTCGCAGCGGTTGTGACACCTGCTGCACCCGTAACATCACCGTCACGGCTCTCGAAGGAGAAGCAATACTGCGTTACGTCCAGGAAAATGACCTTACCGAAGAGTTCGCCCTGACACTCGGCAAAACGCTTTCAGAACAACCCGCCATCTCCGGACCGGCAAGCACCGCCAACGAATTTGCAGACGCCTGCCTCGGTGAGCGCGACGTTCCTGACGACCCGGAGCCCTCCACCGCACCCTGTCCTTTCCTGCAGGACAACTTGTGCACTATATATCCGGTACGTCCCTTTGCCTGCCGCATGTTCATCTCTTCAGTGGTCTGCAATGGAAAACAACCGGCTATCGTTCCCGACTTCTATTTTGAGGCGGCAACCTGCACCATCCAGCTCCTTGAGCACCTCGACCAGAAAGAGTATTGGGGAAACCTCTACGATGTTCTCGGCGCTCTCGCCGAGTTGCGGGAATTTCGCAGAATAGGCGAGATCATAAATGACCAGTACCCCGGAGAAATCCGCAAGGCGCAGATGCGCGTGCGTGCGGGAAAACCATTGCCGGGCTTTCTTATCAGCGAGGAAAATAACGAGAAGGTTCAAGGAATGCTCGATTCCATTTTCGACGCCACTGTAGAGGGCAAGCGCATCGAAGACATTCTGAACGGCAAATAAACAATAACAGAGAGGCACTGGTCAATAACTGGCTCAACCTCATTTATCAGCTGCAAAGGGGCTCTGCGGAGCCCCTTTCCGGGAAAACAAACAGTCGATCCTCCCTTTTAACCAGAAAGAGCCCGCATGAAACTGTTGGTGGTCTCAGATATCGTCGAAAAAAAACTCCTCAAAGCACCCTGCGCCCGCCGCGGCAGCTTTGAAGCCATAATCGCCTGCGGTGACCTGCCCCCGGAATATCTCATTTCCCTGCGGAACCTTTACGACGCCCCACTTTTTTACGTCCTTGGCAACCACGACAACCGCTATAAAACGAAACCTCCGGTGGGCTGCACTCCACTGCACCGACGCATGGTTAACCTCCACGGGCTGCGCATCGCCGGGTTCTCCGGATCCCGCTGGTATAATCACGGAGTCAATCAGTATTCCGAAAAGGAAATGGCCCGCTTTATTCGCAGCATGCGTTTTCTTTTCTGGTGGCGGGGTGCACCCGATATTGTCATAACCCACGCCCCGCCACGCGGTTTCGGCGATCGGGAGGACCAGCCCCACCGCGGCTTCTCCTGTTTCGTGAAATTTATCCACCGTTATCGTCCGAAATACCTGCTCCACGGCCACATCCACAGGCATTTCACCTCCGACACTGAGCGTATTATAACCCTCGGTTCAACCACCATCATCAACTGCTTTGGCTCTCATGTCCTCGAAATCGATCCTTAAAAAGATTTCCTCTTTTTTCAACGTCAAAAAAAAGAAGGAAACTCCAGAAAGCAGCTTCAATCTCCGTCAGCAGCAGGAAGGCGCCTGGGACGCGGTTGAACGCGGAACACTGATGGTTCCACTGGAACAAATCGTCGGCAGCGTTGGCCGCTACCACGACTTTGACCGTGAGTTTAAGGTGCGCCGCCACTCACAACAGCGCAGCGAACGGCTGGAGGGAATTTTGCGAACCATGCGTAACGGACGCGCCCTTCCCCCCATCGCCCTCTATCAAATCAAGGACGACTTCTATATCCTCGACGGGCACCATCGCTATCAGGCTGCGCGGGAGCTGGGATGCAAAGAAATTCTGTCGCGTATCGTTGAGCTGCTGCCCTCTGACAACTCCATGGAGAGTATCCTCTACCGTGAAAAAGGCGAATTCAAAGAGAAATACCGCCTGCCGAAAACCATTGATCTTACGGAACCAGGCCAGTTTGCCCGCTTCGACTGGCAGATTGCCGAGCACCAGAAACACCTGGTCTCCAGCGAAAAATGGGGAAACAATATTGAGGAGGCAGCCCGCGACTGGTACGACACCATCTACCTGCCGCTGAATACACTTGTTGAGCACAGCGGCCTCCTGGAAGCTTTTCCCCAGCGCACTTCCGCTGACCTCTGCCTCTACATCTCAACCCACCAGTGGCAGCTCGGCAGGACACGCAAGTACGGGATTAAATTCGACAAACTCATTCCCACTGA
>JBFHIO010000100.1:0-6653 GCA_041596435.1 Desulforhopalus sp.
GCATCGGAGATCATCACTGAGCCAGGCAGGCCGGCACGGTCGGCGCGGGTTTGTTCATCAATTTCATTCTTTTCAGCGAGGGGGCGTTCGCCCCGCTCAATGGCCATTGCCAGTTCAGCGTAGCCAATACCGTATTTATCCCATGCAAGGATGTCGGCATATTTGATATATGCCTTGTGCACGGCACTTTCCGCTACGCCGACGCGATCCTGTTCGCCGGTGCCCACACCTGTAGTGCAGCCATTTTTCACATAGAGAACAGAGTTGGAGGTGACGCCGTGTTCAACAGCCCAGCCAAAGATCATATCATCGATCTCCCGTGCTGTGGGCTGGCGTTCGCATGCGTAGTCCACACCTTTTCTTGTGGTGGCAGCCGGTTTCATGTCGTTAATGGAACGGATGGAGTTGACCGCTGACTGTTGTACAATGAGTCCACCGTCAATCAGACTTTTGAAATCAACAAAGCGGTATTTCTCAAAATCAGCGAGGCGGTTGATGCCGCTGATCCGGATGATGCGCAGGTTTTTCCGGGCAGCGAGAATTTCAACGGCCCCTTCCTCAAAATCCGGTGCACAGACGACTTCCAGATAATTATCCGCCAGCAGAGTGGCTGTCTCTTTATCGCAGGGGCGATTGAGTATCACTGCGCCACCGAAGGCGGCAATGCGGTCGCAGCGAAGAGCGCGGGTGAAGGCGGTGGCGATGTTGTCGTCCCAGGCAGCACCGCAGGGGTTGTTATGTTTGAGGATGACCGCGGCAGGGCGCTTCATCAGGTATTTGATGATGTTGAGGCCGTTATCCACATCGGTGAGATTGATCTTGCCAGGATGTTTCCCCACTCGCAGCATGTCTTCAACACCGATGGCGGAAACCAGACCGTTACCTGGTTCAATGAAGTGGCAATCGCCGAGGGTGAGGTTGCCATTGGTCAGTTCATAGAGAGCTGCCTGTTGATCAGGATTTTCACCGTAGCGCAAACCGCGTTCATCCACGGTGCCGTCTTCCTTCGGAATGCCCCAGGTTCTCTTGCGGTAAACCAGTTTCTGGTCACCAAAGGTAATGGTCATTTCGGGCGGGAAATTATCGCCGAGGATGGTGGAGTACATCTTCTTCAAATCACTCATGGGATCTCCTTAATCAGTCTTTGCAGGCGTGAACCTTGCAAGTGTGAGGTTGGATAATGCTGTTTTCAGGACAGGTGATTCCGTCCAGGTGTGAACCTGCACCAATGACACAGCCGGAAGCGATGGTGCAGTCTTTCAGAACGCAACCCTGTTCAATATGACAATCTGACCCTATGGTGGTGGTGCCGTAGATATGGACAGAGGGCTCAAGCACTGTATCAGAGGCGATGGTGGAGGTGGGCTGGATGCGGATGGTTTCCGGCAGGATCATGGAGACACCGGCTGTCATGAGAGCAGAATTCTGGCGCATCTGCAGTTCTCTTTCCGCCTCGGCAAGTTCGCAGCGTGAATTTACACCAAGGACTTCAACCGGGTTGGAGACGTTGAAGCGCTTTACGCTGCGCTCCTCTTTCGTTCCAATACCAATGATATCGGTAAGATACATCTCTTTTTGTGTGTTGTCGGTGTCGATTTTTTTCAGCGCGTCGAAAAGGAAGGATTTCTGTATACAGTAAATGCCCGCATTGACCTCGGTGATCTGGCGCTGTACGTCACTGGCGTCCTTCTCCTCGATAATGGCCTGCAGATTACCCTCAGCATCGCACAGAATCCGGCCATAGCCAAAGGGGTTGGCAAGTGTGGTTGTGAGCAGGGTGACATCACTGGAGGCTTTGGAGTGGAACTCATACAGCTTTTTAAGGGTCTCTGGGAGAATCAGCGGCGTATCGCCGCACAGGATGAGAACAGTTTCGGCGGCGGCAGGAATGGAGGGTTCGGTGATGAGGACGGCATGCCCTGTTCCGAGTTGCTCCTTTTGTTCAGTAAAATCACAGCCAGAGGGGGCAAGAGCCGCTTCTACGGCCTCCCTCTGATGTCCGGTGACGGTAAGGATCTGCAGAGGGTTCAAGCTCTGCGCGGCGGCGATGATATGAGCGGCCATGGGCTGGTAGAAGACTTCATGCAGCACTTTGGCTCTGGTGGATTTCATGCGGGTACCCTTGCCGGCGGCAAGGATAACGACGGAGAGGGAGCTTGAGTTCATAATAGAGTGCAGGTTAAGGCTGGAATAGGAAATCAGGCCCCTGGATAATCTCTGATCATGCAGGGAACCTGATGTGAATGTCAATTATTTCTCAGGTTTGGGCATATCATTCTTCCATGGAAACAGCAAGCCATTTACGCATCTGCCCGGCATCCCATCCCTTCCGTTTTGCATAATCTTCTGCCTGATCGGGCAGAATTTTTCCCAAAACAAAATATTTACTGGCGGGGTGGCTGAAATACCATCCTGATACAGATGAGGCGGGCCACATGCCGCAGTTTTCTGTCAATTTCATGCCAAGTTTTCTCTCAACATCGAGGAGATCCCATATTATTCTTTTTTCGGAGTGGTCTGGACAGGCCGGATAGCCGGGGGCCGGGCGAATCCCAACAAATCTCTCCTGAATTAATTTGCTGAGGTCCAGCTTCTCGTCCGGGGCATATCCCCAGAGGCGTGTTCGCAGCTCCAGATGCATATATTCCGCCATGGCTTCAGCGAGGCGATCACATGTCGCCTGCAGAAGGATCGCATTATAATCATCTCCGGCTTCCTTACAGGCATTTACCATTGATGCCTCTTCAATCCCTGCAGTGACAGCAAAGGCTCCCAGCCAGTCTGGGTAACTTCCCGCAGGGGCGATAAAATCGCTCAATGCGCGACATCCCGGGCTGTTTTCGCGGATCTTCTGTTGACGCAGGCAATGTGCGGTTTCGCGTAACTCGGTGCGCGACTCATCCGTAAATATCTGAATATCGTCTCCTGTGGCCTGGGCAGGAAAAATTCCAAGAATTCCACTTGGATGAAGTGAATCCTTTTCAGCGATTACGTCCAGCAGGGTGTTGACATCCTCCCAGACTTTACGTGCTTCCACTCCCTTTACTGTATCGTCAAAATCAGGATAGGTTCCAGGGAGAGACCACACCCTGAAGAATGGATACCAGTTAATGAATTTACGTAATGTTTTGATTGGAACAGATTTGTAGAGATGGATACCAGGTTGCAGTGGCTTGACAGGGCGATAATCGGCCCACTCCCCGGAAAAGGCGTCAAATGCTTTGGCCTGGGCCTGTTCCAGAGTGAAGGCAGGCTTTCTTTTCCGGTTCACAAAGTCTTCTCGTATTTTGGCATACTGCTGCTGTGTCTCTGCCCAGAATGTTGCTTTTCCAGTCTCACTGAGAAGGGCGCTGCAAATTCCCACTGCGCGGGAGGCATTGGTAACATAGACTGCCGGAGAGTCATAATGTGGGGCGAGTTTAACGGCGGTGTGTTCTTTCGATGTGGTTGCTCCACTGATGACGACGGGGATATTTAATTTCTGTCGGGAAAGTTCAGAAAGAATATGCTCCATCTCCTCAAGAGAAGGGGTAATCAGGCCACTGAGGCCGATGATATCGGCTTTTTCTCGAAGAGCTGTTTCTATAATGGTCTCACACGGCACCATGACACCGAGGTCTATGACTTCAAAATTATTGCACTGCAGAATAACAGAAACAATGTTCTTGCCAATGTCGTGGACATCTCCCTTGACGGTCGCGATAACGATCTTTCCCTGAGATGTGCCGGTCTTTTTTGATGAATTTATAAAGGGATCAAGATACGTCACCGCCTGCTTCATGACCCGTGCCGACTTCACCACCTGGGGCAGAAACATCTTTCCAGCACCAAAGAGATCACCAACCCTGTCCATCCCGGCCATAAGGGGGCCTTCGATTACATCGACAGGGTTGTCATACTGCAGTCGGGCCTCTTCTGTATCTTCATTGATAAAGGTGGTGATTCCTTTGACGAGGGCATGGGCGAGGCGTTCAGCAACCGGCCACTCCCGCCATTCCGCGATTTTAACGTCTTCTTCCTTATCCTGGTCGCGGTATTTCTCGGCGATATCAAGCAGGCGTTCCGTTGCATCCGGGCGGCGATTGAGGACGGCGTCTTCAACAGCGATACGCAGTTCCGGATCCAGATCATCGTAGATGGCAAGCTGTCCGGCATTAACTATCCCCATATCCATTCCAGCCTGCACCGCATGATAGAGAAAAACGGCATGAATGGCTTCCCGCACGGGATTATTGCCTCTAAAAGAGAAAGAGATGTTGGAGACTCCTCCGGAGATGAGCGAACCGGGGAAATCTTTTTTGATACGTGCGGTCGCCTTAATAAAATCGACCCCATAGTTATCGTGTGCTTCGATACCGGTAGCGATGGCGAAGATGTTGGGGTCAAAAATGATATCTTCAGGGGAAAATCCAGCCTTATCTACCAGAAGGTGCCAGGCACGGCCACAGATCTCTACCTTGCGGTTTTCCGTGTCTGCCTGTCCTTTTTCATCAAAAGCCATGACGATGACTGCGGCGCCAAACCGACGAACTGTCCGGGCGTGGTCAAGGAATATTTCCTCTCCTTCCTTCAGGGAGATGGAGTTAACCACACCTTTTCCCTGCAGGGTCTGCAACCCGGCTTTTATGATAGACCATTTCGAGGAGTCGATCATAATCGGGACCCGTGCCACATCAGGTTCAGCGGCGATCAGGTTGAGAAAATGAACCATGCACTGCTCTGAATCGAGCATGGCCTCGTCCATATTGACATCAATAATCTGGGCACCGTTTTCTACCTGGTCGGTTGCGACCTGCAGGGCCTCGTCGTATTTCTCTTCTTTGATCAGACGTTTGAACTTCGCCGATCCGGTTACATTTGTTCGTTCTCCGATATTGATAAACAGACTTTCTTTTGTGATGGTCAATGGTTCCAGACCAGAGAGTCGGCAGACCGGGGCACTTTTCGGCAGGGGCCGCGGGGGAATGCCTGCCATTGCTTCTGCGACGGCCTTTATATGGTCGGGGGTTGTTCCACAACAGCCGCCAATAATATTGAGAAAACCACTTTCCGCCCATTCTTTGACGTGCTCGACCATGTTTTCAGGGGTCATGTCATACTCGCCGTAGGCATTAGGCAGCCCGGCATTTGGGTGGGAGGAGACAGGGCACTCACAGATCCGGGAGAGTTCTGAGACGTATTGACGGAGCTCTGCGGGGCCGAGGGAGCAGTTCAACCCGAAACTCATGGGCTTTGCATGACGCAGGGAGTTGTAAAAGGCTTCCACCGTCTGGCCGGAAAGTGTCCGACCGGAAGCATCGGTAATTGTACCGGAGATCATCACGGGGAGCCTTTCTCCGCGGGCTTCAAAAACTTCGTCGATGGCATAAAGGGCTGCTTTGGCGTTGAGGGTGTCAAAGATCGTCTCAACGAGAATAATATCAGCACCTCCATCCATGAGACCGGTTACGGAGAGGCTGTATGCCTTCACCATCTCAGCAAAGGTGATGTTGCGGAACGCAGGGTCGTTGACATCCGGGGAGATGGAGCAGGTGCGGTTTGTCGGGCCGACAATTCCGGCGACAAAACGGGGCTTCTCCGCTGTTGTCCAGCGATCGGCGGCGGCACGTGCCAGGGAGGCACTGGTTCGATTCAGTTCTTCAGCGATGGACTCCAATGCGTAATCTTGCTGTGCGATGGTGGTTGCATTGAACGTGTTTGTTTCTATTATATCCGCGCCGGCGGCGAGATATGCCTCGTGGATTTCACTGATCACCTCCGGACGGGTTATTGAGAGAAGATCATTGTCTCCCTTGAGATCGATCCTGGAGTCTGTAAAACGATCACCACGGAAATCTTCTTCAGTGAGTTTGTATCGTTGAATCATGGTGCCCATGGCCCCATCAAGAACGAGAATACGTTGAGCGAGTTCTTTTTCTACTGCTGTTTTACCTGTTGCCAATTTTATACCTTCCTTCAAACAGAGTGCGGGATTCTCCTATAGGAGAACTGTGTTTGCCTGTATGGGCCTTGAAGAGGAAATTCTGATTAAAGGGAACATCGAATAACCAGTCTTTCGCCTGCCTTCTTTGTACAGGGTATCTTGAATAATCAGTCTTTCGCCCATCTTCTTCGTTACAGTCAAAAAAATATTTTCGGAGGGAACTGCCAGACTCCGATATCAACAAGATACCTGCAGTAAATTTTCTTCTGTACCTCGAATATGAATGAAATACGAAGTTCTTCAAGGTACCCTGAATGTGGGATATGCGGCAGAAATTCACGCAGCTTTATACTTTTTTGAGCATAACAAAGAAGCGGGGCAGAGAGTAATTCTTCAAGAGTCCCCGTGCAGCCGTAAAAAATCACATTGTGCATGGATATCTGAAAATCAATAAGTGCTGGAAACTATCGCTGGTGTCAGAGGGATTTAAATGCAGAATAACAATCCGTTAGCGAAAATAATTCATTCCTGATGCTGCTGACACTAAACCCGACTCATTCTTAACATGTCAAGAACAAGAGAATACGTATATACTATAATAATATACTGCAAAGAGAAAATGAAATATGTAAATACAAGATCTTCCGCAGTCTTACCAGGAGAGGACGCCATGCAGATGACCTTTTCCTGCCTCGTTTGATTGTGCCTGCGGGCCATCTCCCGTGAAGCA
>JBFHIO010000101.1:0-6649 GCA_041596435.1 Desulforhopalus sp.
CAGGGCGCTTCGCAGAGCCGGACAGTTACGCCGGGCAGGGGCATGGCCCTTTCCAGCAGCTTCCATGCTTTACTGAAGCTTTTCTCCTTCATGGCAAGAACAAAGGCGCGGACGTCTATTCCGAGAGGGCATCCCGCGCTGCATGCAGGCGGCTGTTCTTCGGTGCAGCGGTCTTCAACTTCGTGGAGATCGTTTTGATTTCTCATGATTCTCTGGGTTTCGAATTGAGGCATCTTTTGGTGTGTCTGAAAAACAAAACGATCCGTCGATGCAGGCACCGGCGGATCGTTCGCGTCGTGTAATGGAGCACGATCAAATTTTCAGCCCGAACAGGCCGGGCTGAAAATATCCTCTTTACTTCATTGCAGCCAGTACCTTCTCGGGTGTTGCCGGAATTGCCCTGATACGGGCGCCGACTGCCTGATAGATACCGTTGACAATTGCGCAGTGAGGTGCGGTGAGTGGCATTTCGCCGACACCTGAGGCGCCGTGAGGACCGTCGGGACGGGGAGTTTCAACATAGATAATCTCCATATCGTCCGGGATCTGCTTGGCATAAGGAATCCCTGCACCGCGCATGGAAGCGTGTTTCTTGAGGTCTTCATAGTCCTCATAGAGTGCGAGGCCGACACCCTGAGCCATACCGCCGTAAATTTGACCGTCAACAACGAGGAAGTTATTGATCTTACCGACATCGGTAACGCAGATCATCTTCTCAACGGTGGTTTTTCCGGTGGCAACCTCAACGGCAACACTGGACAGGAAGAGGCCATACATGTAGCAGCAGAAGGGATTTCCCTGACCTTTTTCATCACAGGGATTACAGGGTGCGGTCCATTTCCCGTTATAACGAAGTTTTTTCCCGTCTTTGACCATTTCGTCATAGGTGCGGAAACTGCCATCGTCTTTTTTCATTGCTGCCAGCAGTTGTTCACAGGCATCAACAATGGCATGGCCAGTCATAACCTGCGAGCGGGATCCACCGGAAGGTCCGGCGGCCGGTGCAAGGCGGGTATCGTTCATGACCAGATTAATCTGATCTGGACGAATTCCCAGTGGCAACAGGGTTTCATGGGCGGTTCCCAGCGTTCCGGAGTCGGCGCCCTGTCCATGATCCTGCCAGCAGTCGTAGATGGTGACAGTACCGTCGGACATGAGTTCGGCGTCGGCTTCAGAGGTGTCCGGGCCGTCAAGACCGGCGGCGTAAACACCGAGTGCAATCCCAACCGCGCGTTTTACTTCATCGGTGCTGCCGGCGGCGGCAACTCGTTTCGCTTCTTCGTATTTGGGACGCATTTTATCAAACATCTCTTCAAGGCTGTAAACCTCAGGCTCTTGCCCGGTAGGTGTAGTGCAGCCCTTGCGGTAGATGTTTTTGTAACGCAGATCAAAGGGATCCATGTCGAGTTTTTCGGCAAGTTCATCCATCAAAATTTCAGAGGGAAACTCAGATTCCGTTGAGCCGTAACCACGGAAGGCAGCTCCGTAGCAGTGGTTGGTGCAGACGGTACGGCCGATACCGCGGATGGACGCCCAGTCATAACCGGCCCCGATATATTGTGCACCGCGGATGGTGAGCAGGTCTCCAAACTCGGAGTAGGGACCATGGTCAACACTCCAGTCTGTCTCCATACCGAGCAGTTTACCATCTTTCTGTGCGGCATAGCGAACATGTGTCCAGAAGGGGGAGCGTTTCCCGGTGTTGTGCTGATGCTCTTCATAGTTGAAGCCGAGGAAGCAGGGACGTCCGGTGGCCATGGCGCAGGCTCCGACCATGGCTTCCATGGTGGGGCTGAATTTGTAACCGAAAGTACCACCGGTGGGGTTCTGTACCATGTGCAGTTTGTCCAGCTCAACACCCAGACCGTCAGCAATCATGGCGCAGTGGAGTTGCAGACCAACAGATTTGGAGTGAATGACAAGTCCACCTTCATCATCAATGTAGGCAAATCCGACATCAGGCTCGAGGGGAAGGTGAGGCTGGCGGGAGGTGTAGTAGTCACCTTCGATAACGACATCAGCTTTGTCGAAAACAGCTTTGGTATCCGGGCCTTTCTCGATCTTTTGTTCGAAGTAGATGTTGGGCGTGCCGGGATGAATCTCAATGGCGTCATCCGCCATGGCAGCCGGCGCGCTCATGTATTCAGGAAGTTGCTCAAGATCAAGTTTTACCTTTTCAGCAGCGCGCTCAGCATTGTAGTGAGTGTCGGCGCAGACGATGGCAAGAACATCCCCACACTGGAACACTTTTTCGTCGTTGAGGATTGGACGATCCCAGCCGTCACCTTTGTTGCCGGCCATGGCAAGACCGTTAACGCGGTTTTTACCTTTAACGTCTTTGTGAGTAACAACTTTGAAAACACCGGGCATTTTTTCTGCTTCGGAGATGTCGATGTTTTTGATGTTGGCGTGGGATATTTCAGACATTACTGCTTTGCAGTAAAGGGTGTCTTTCGGCATTTTCACGCCGAGGTCAGCACCGAAATCGAGTGTACCGGTAACTTTGGCAACAGCACTTGGACGTGGCATTCTGGAACCCCAGATGCGACCACTCTTCGGAATCTTGAAGGCGAGGTCTGCAATGCTTTTTTCTCCGCGCATAACGGTGGCGGCGTCCATAACAGCGTCAACCAAAGGCTTGTAACCTGTACAGCGGCAAACATTTTTGTGTTTTTGGAACCAGTCACGAACCTCTTCACGGCTCGGATCAGGATTTTCTTCAAGCAGTGCTTTGGTGGAGACAATGAAACCAGGAGAACAGAAGCCGCACTGAGCACCACCATGTACTATCCACGCAACCTGAATGGGATGCATGTTTTTCGGAATACCGATGCCTTCAATGGTTGTGACCTCGGAACCGTCTTTTATGCGGCTCATTTTGGTGATGCAGGAGCGGGTTACCTTGCCGTCAATCAAAACGGAACAGGCACCGCAGACACCTTTTCCACAACCAATTTTAGTTCCGGTGAGACCCAGGTCTTCGCGCAGAACAGTGGAAAGCATAGTGTCGCCGTCGGCGATGATATGCCGAGAGACTCCGTTTACTGTAATTCTTTTGTTTAACATCTGTTTCTCCTTCTACAAAAATGTGGACTGGTTCAGGCGAGCCGAAGGTTCGCCACTTATATGGGACGCCAGGCAGTAAAGGCGTTTTTTTTCTCCTCCATCGCAAAACTGGCCGGGATATTACGAAATATTTGAAGCTTTGGCATTCTCTCTGTCAGCTAATCTACGACTCTCAACAAATCCTTGTCAAGAGAATTGTACAAACAGTTCATAAAGATTGATGGGAAGTACAAAGCTAAATCTTTTCAAGGTGTTATTGCACTCTTTCGACTTATGTGTTTTCCCAAAAAAAACTTATAAAAATTAGATAACTGAATATAGGAAAGGCAGTCCACTTTTCTTTTAAAAAGGTGGACTGCCCGTGAAGCGTATTTTAGATCTTCTTACCAGGCAGCCTCATAGATAGCAGCGACATCTTCGTCTCTTACTCTGCGTGGATTAGTTGCGGCACATGCGTCTTTTTGAGCATTGCCGACCATGATCGGAATATCTTTTCTATCAACCTTTTTCCCGTAACGTTTACCCAGAGCTTCAATCCCTGCGGGAATTCCAACATCCTGAGAAAGCTGACGGATGGCTTTGATGGCAAGCAGAGCCCCTTCCTGCAGAGTGCAGTGGGAAACATCTTCACCAAGCAATTCTGCAACTTTGCAGTAGCGTTCAAATTTGGCGATAAGATTGAACTCGCTGACGTAGGGCAGCAAAATGGCATTACATTCGCCATGGGGCAGATCGTAGAAACCACCGAGCTGATGTGCCATTGCATGAACATGACCAAGGCTGGCGTTGTTGAAAGCCATGCCGCCGAGATATTGAGCGTAACACATTTGCTCACGGGCCAGGAGGTTGGAACCATTGGCAACTGCTTTGCGCAGATACTTGGCGATAAGTGAAATTGATTTTTCAGCAGCGCAGTCTGTTTGCGGAGTAGCGATGGTAGAAACAAAGGCTTCTACGGAATGGGTAAGGGCATCCATCCCTGTAGCAGCGGTGAGGGCGGGGGGCATGCCAACCATCAATAACGGATCATCAAGGGCAACGGACGGGGTTACACGCCAGTCAACGATGGCCATTTTCACTTTACGGGAAGTATCGGTGATGATACAGAAACGGGTCATTTCAGAAGCGGTCCCGGCAGTGGTATTGACAGCAATGTAAGGAGGCATGGTTTGAGTGGATTTGTCAACACCTTCAAAATCCTGGATCTTGCCGCCGTTGGCGACTACAAGACCAACACCTTTCCCACAGTCATGGGAAGAGCCGCCACCGAGGGTAATGAGACTGTCACAACCCTCTTTTTTGTACATTTCAACACCTTCGGCAACATTTTTGTCGGTAGGGTTGGGGATAGTGCCATCATACATGACGTAGTCCATTTTGGCTTCGTCAAGGATGTCAGTGATCTGCCTGGCGATGCCGGCACCGACGATACCTTTATCGGTAACGAGCAGCGGTTTTTTGGCGTTACGCTGTTTGAGTTCGACGGCGATCTTAGTTGCAGCACCAACACCAATGAGGGTAACACTTGGGATGTAGAAACCGTAGATCTCTTCACGAATAGTCATAATGCACTGTCCTTTATTTGAAATTTAGATGTTATACGCCAGAGGCGCGTTTCGAGTTTATCGGAGGTCCTTTAACGAACCTTCATCGCACACCCTTATAGTAGCAAACGGCGTGCCAGAAAGTTATATTGTGTAATAACAAGGGTTTAGTATAGAGGGCTCTGAAGGCAGGGGTCTAAATAGGCCTGGGAGATAAATTTCGTTGCGACAAAGTAATCGAGGTAAAGATCAGGAAAAACAAAGTGATATGAAATAGTGGAAGAAAAAAATAAAAAACCGTGATTATGCAACATATTGAAATAACAGGTTTTTTACCATCTTTACCCAAAATGACCCGATAAAAACAGCCTCAGAGTCATTTTGACACGTCATATCCCGAGAGTTTACGGTAAAGAGTTTTTCGGCCGATGCCCAGGATGTCAGCCGTCTGTTGACGGTTCCCACCACAGAAGTCGAGCATTTTCAGAATATGCTCCTGCTCTACAGTCGCCAGGCTTAGTCTGTCACCGTTGCGGGGGGTGGAAACCAGTTCCCTCGGCAGGCAGTTTTCGGTGATAAGGTTGTTCTCAGCGAGGATGATTGAGCGCTCAAGGACGTTGCGCAGCTCTCGGACGTTCCCCGGCCAGGAGTAGCGAAAGATGTCGGACATTGCTTCGCTGGTAATGGTGCACTGCTGTCCTGTGGAGCAGAGGCGGGTAAGGAAGTATTCCACCAGCAGCGTGAGATCTTCCTTGCGTTCGGCGAGGGGCGGGACCTCAATATTGAAGACATTGATGCGGTGGTAAAAGGCTTCATTGAAACTTCCTTCTTCCACCGCCTTTGCCAGATTGCGGTTGGTGGCGAAAAGAAGGCGGATATTTACCCTGCGTTCCTGTTTTTCACCCACCCGCCGGTAGCTTCCATCCTCAAGGACCCGCAACAGGGATGCCTGGATCTCGAGAGAGAGGTCGCCAACCTCATCAAGAAAAAGAGTGTTGTTGTGGGCGAAACTCATCAATCCCTCAGAGGCCTCACTGGCACCGGTAAATGCTCCGCGGGCATGGCCGAAGAGCTCACTGCGGGCCAGATCCCGGTCGAGGGCGGCGCAATTTTTTATCACCATGGACTGGGAGCCTGCCGGGGACAGGCTGTGAATGAGCCTGGCTACGACATCCTTGCCACTGCCGGATTCCCCGGTGATCAAGACGGGGGCGGAGGTTGGAGCCACTTTTTCAACGAGAAAGCGGATATTCTGCATGGACTGGGAGTTGCCGATAAAGAGCGGTGGTTTCCCCGTGTTCCTGTTATTCATGCGCAGCAGACGGTTTTCTTTGGCAAGGGAGGCGCGCTGGCGGGCTTTTTCAACTACGAGATCAAGATGTTCAAGGTTGAAGGGTTTCTCTATGAAGTCGCAGGCACCGGTTTTAATCGCCTCCACTGCTGTATCGACATCACCATGCCCGGTAATCATGATGACCTCAGCATCCGGTATCGTCTCCCTTACTTTTTCCAGCAACTCCAGTCCGGAGACATCCGGCAGCTTTAAATCCATGATGACCACATCCAGCCACTGATCCTTGATTATCTTCAGTGCATGGGCCCCGTCCTCTGCCGTATAAATGGTACGTGAGGGAGCGCGAAGTTCTTTTTCCAGCAGACGACGAAGAGACTGTTCATCGTCAATCACAAGGATTGCTGATTTCTGCTTCATGGTGCCTCCACGGGAAGATAAACGGTGAATGCCGCGCCTTTGCCGGGAGTGCTTTCCACACTGATTTCGCCGTTATGGCTGGCGACGATAGTGTAGCAGGTTGAGAGGCCGATACCCACTCCCCTGCCGACGGTCTTGGTGGTGAAAAAAGGTTCAAAAAGTTTTTCACGGTATTGCGGTGAGATGCCGCAACCCTCGTCGCGGATGGTGAACTCTACCCCTGCGGTTCCATTCTTTTCGATTCGAGCACTGCGTATAATAATATGCCCTTCGACCCCGGCCATGGCATCTATGGCATTGGTACAAAGATTTATGATTACCTGCTTGA
>JBFHIO010000102.1:0-6492 GCA_041596435.1 Desulforhopalus sp.
GATGCGGGTGCTCGGCGAATCAACCCGTGCTCGATACCTTGAGCTGCTTAATCGCGAGTTCACCTTTCCTGAAGATGGCTATCAGGGTGAATACATTATAGAAATTGCTCAGTCGCTGGTGGATGAAAAGGGCGACTCGCTTGTAGACTGTAAAGAGGTTGACCCTTTCAAAGAGCAGGCTGAACGCTACATCTTCAAAGATATTTCCGGCACCCTCGGGCGCATGGGAATTGAATTTGACAACTACTTTAACGAGCGCTCTCTCTACGAAAATGGTCATATTGATGATGTGGTCAGTAAACTGCGGGAGAAGGGACTTGTTTACGAAAAGGATGATGCCACCTGGTTCAAAACGACGGAGCTGGGGCAGTCACAGGATCGGGTTATCATCAAAAGCACCGGTGAGCCCACCTACCGCCTGCCGGATATAGCGTATCATCGGGAAAAATTTCGGCGTGATTTCGACTGGCTGATCGATATTTTTGGCTCCGACCATATCGCCACCGTGCCTGATGTCCTGTCCGGTGTGGAGGCGCTGGGCTATGATCCCAAAAAGGTGACTGTGGTTCTGCACCAGTTCGTTACTCTCACTCGTGACGGGAAACAGGTGAAGATGTCAACCCGCAAGGCCAACTTCGTCACCGTGGATGAACTTCTCGACGAGGTGGGTGTTGATCCCGTACGCTTTTTCTTTATGCAGCGCAAGGCTGATTCTCAGATGGAGTTTGACCTTGCCCTCGCCACAAAAGAGAGCCAGGAAAACCCTGTCTATTATGTTCAGTACGCCCACGCGCGCCTTTGTTCCATCCTGCGGCAGGCCGAGGAGAAGGGTGTGAGTGCTGTCGGGGCCGACAATTCTGCAGAGCTTGATCTGAGTCGCCTTACTGAGCCTGAAGAGATAAAACTGCTCAAGGCAATGTCTTCCTTTCCTGGAGAACTTGAAGCCTCAGCGCTGGAACTGGCACCGCACAAGATTATTTTCTTTCTCATGGAGTTTGCAGGTCTGCTGCACAGTTACTACAACAAACACAAGGTCCTTACTGATGATGTTGAGTTGAGCAGAGCCCGGCTTGGTCTTGTTGTTGCCGTTCAGGTCGTCTTGAAGAATGGACTCGATATCTGTGGATTGACAGCGCCGGAACGGATGTAAATCCCCGATGGCGACGCGGAGGAAAAAAAAGGTTAAGCTGAAATTTGAGGTGAGTCGGGGAGCCGTCGGCGGTATTGCCGTTGTGCTCTTCTGTCTCTTCCTCTGGACCTTTATCTTCGGAGTGTGGGCCGGACAGTCATGGCTCTCCGGACGAGGGCTTACTGGTAAGCCAGGCGGGCGGCATTCAACTATGAAGCTGTCAAAGATGCAAATCATTGATGCTGCTTCAGCGGCGAATGAAAAAGAGACCCCCCCTTATATTCGAGTGGAAAAAAAAGCAATAAAAAAGGGCAAATAAGCGCAGGACGTCTTATAGTAACGCTGTTATTTTGATCGACTCCATAATGTTCTTGAAGGATTTCTACTCTTTTCTCTCTCTCAATTTGATGTGCTCACTGCCTTGAGAGGCGAACTCTCCGTGCACACAGAAATCAAACGAAATCCGCCATTTTTCAAGGAATATTTTATTTTTAATCTATAGAATGGGAAGAAGATGATATCCAGTGCATTAACCAAAATTTTCGGCAGCAGCAATGATCGATATCTCAAAAGTCTCAGACCGATTATTGCAAAGATTAACTCTCTTGAAGAGAGTCTGTTGCCACTGGACGACGCGGCGATTGCTGCGAAAACTGTCGAGTTTCGTGAGCGGGTAGCGAAAGGAGAGAGCCTTGATGATCTTCTCCCCGAGGCCTTTGCTGTTGTCCGGGAAGCCGGGCGGCGGGCCATTGGCGAACGTCATTACGATGTGCAGCTTGTCGGCGGGATTGTTCTCCATCAGGGGAAGATTGCCGAGATGAAAACCGGTGAGGGAAAAACCCTCACCTCGACCCTGCCTGTCTATCTCAATGGGCTTTCCGGCAAGGGAGTGCATGTGGTGACGGTGAATGACTACCTTGCTGCACGTGACTCCGAGTGGATGAGTCAGGTTTATAATTTCCTCGGTATGGAGTGCGGCAAGATTGTTCATGACATGGACGATGCCGCCCGCCGGGAGGCTTATGCCGCCGATATTACCTATGGTACAAACAACGAATTCGGTTTCGACTATCTCCGTGATAATATGAAGTTTGACCGTGCCGAGTTTTGCCAGCGCGGGTTCAACTATGGCATCGTTGATGAGGTGGACTCCATTCTTATTGATGAAGCGCGTACTCCGCTGATTATCTCCGGCCCGGCCGACATCTCTACCGAGACCTATCAGGCGGTAGACTCTATCATGGGGAATTTCAAGAAGGAAGAGCATTATACAGTGGATGAGAAGGCTCGCACTGTATCTCTCACCGAGGAAGGAATTGCCCTCGGGGAGGAACTGCTCGAGGTAGACAATCTCTACGATCCGGCCAATATCGAGAAATTGCATCATCTCAATCAGTCGCTCAAAGCGCACATGCTTTTTCAAAAAGACGTTGACTATATTGTCAAGGATGGTCACGTGGTGATCGTCGATGAATTCACCGGCCGTACCATGGAGGGACGCCGTTTCAGCGACGGTTTGCACCAGTCTCTTGAGGCGAAGGAACATGTGAAGATCGAGCAGGAGAATCAGACGCTTGCTTCCATTACCTTTCAGAACTATTTCCGCAGGTATAAGAAGCTGGCCGGGATGACCGGTACAGCCGATACTGAGGCGGCAGAATTCAAGAAGATTTATAATCTTGATGTTACGGTCATGCCGACCAATAAACCGATGGTCCGTCAGGATTATGCAGACGTCATCTATAAGAATAAAAAGGCGAAGTATCGGGCCATCGTTCGTGAGATTAAGGAACTGCATGCCCAGGGACGTCCGGTTCTGGTCGGGACGATCTCCATTGATATCTCCGAGCTTATCTCGAAGATGCTGCAGAAAGAGAAAATTGTCCATGAGGTCCTCAACGCCAAACACCATGAGCGCGAGGCAGAGATCATCGCCGGCGCCGGAGAACTTGGCAAGGTTACTATTGCGACCAACATGGCGGGGCGCGGGACTGATATTAAACTTGGCGAAGGTGTGCGAGAAGTGGGGGGCCTGCATATTCTCGGGACCTCACGCCATGAGTCGCGGCGGATCGACAACCAGCTTCGTGGCCGGGCGGGGCGTCAGGGTGACCCCGGGTCCTCCCGTTTTTTCCTCTCCCTTGAGGATGATCTGCTGCGCATTTTCGGCTCTGGACGAATATCCGGCCTGATGGAAAAGCTGGGGATGGAGGAGGACGAGCCGATTGAACACAGCATGATCTCTCGTGCCATTGAGAATGCCCAGCGCAAAGTGGAAGGGCACAACTTCGATATTCGGAAGCATTTGCTGGAGTATGACGATGTGATGAATAAGCAGCGTGAGGTCATCTATGACCAGCGCTGTGAGGTGCTCGACGGTGACAATGTACATGTTACCGTGCAGGACATGATAGACTATATGATCGATCTCACGGTAGCCGAGTTCGGACAGGAGAGGATTGAGTCACAGGATTGGGACTGGCCGGTATTCAGTCAGCGGATGCTGGAATATTTCAGCTTTGCCCCCGAGTGGAGCGAAGAGGAACGCAGTGATCTCACGATTGAAGCATTCCGGGAAAAGATCGTGGATGCCGTGGCTGCCAAATATCATGAGCAGGAGGAGCATAACGGTGAGGAGACCCAGCGCCAGCTTGAGAAACTCATCCTGCTGCAGATGGTTGATTCCCACTGGAAAGATCATCTCCTTTCCATGGACCACTTGAAAGAGGGGATTGGTCTGCGTGGCTATGGCCAGAAGAACCCGCTCAACGAATACAAGCGTGAGGGGCATGAGCTCTTTGACTCCATGATTGAGGAGATGAAGGTTCAGATCGTTTCTACGCTTATGCGGGTACGGGTAATGGCAGAGGAAGAGGTCGAACGGCTTGAGGAGGAGCGGCGTATTCAGCAGGAAGAAAAGGTTAAAAAACTGCAGCACAGCGGCCCTGTTGACGAAGAAGACCCTGCCGGGATGACGGTGCGCCGAAATGGTGAAAAGATTGGACGCAACTCTCCGTGTCCCTGCGGTTCCGGGAAGAAGTATAAACATTGTCACGGCAAGGCTGCATGATGAAATCTTGAATGATTAAAGACTCCATGAGTGGAAACAGGCTCTGAGCACAGGCTCAGGGCCTGTTTCATTTTTGACCACAGGCTGAGAACTTCTCGGTGGAATTCCACAAAAAAAGGTGCTGTCCTTTACTCCGGGACGGCACCTTTATGTGTTTTAAGATATGGCTGACGTTTGTTTTTTAGAAGACATCGAATATGAACGAAATACAAGGCTCTTCAGGTTCCTTCAGTTGAGGCTGTCCATGTGCCACCAGTAGTTGCTTTTGATCACTCGGGAACGGAGCGCGACCATCGGGTCTTTCAATCCTTCAATACTGAGGAAGTTGTTGATGAGGTCAGTTGTTATCTCGTTGCTGCCGGTGTGAACTCCAAAGATGACCGCCGGTCGATTGATGATACTGGAGACCATGAAAACCTCTTCAAAACTGCTGATCATTTCGCATATCTGTTGTGCCTGTGATTTATCCACCCAGGCTCGAACCACGGCACTTGAGGCATAGTCAAATTTGGCCGGATTCGGCTGGGGAAGAACGCGAATATAGTCTTGCGAGAAGAAATCCTGTATTCGCCGGGAGACGGTGGAGACGTGAAGGCCCAGTTTCTCAGCGACATCAGAATTGCTCTGCCGACCATCAAGGCAAAGCTGGTGAAGAAGCTGCCAGTCCACCTCTTTGAGGTCAGGAGTCTTATCGAATTTTTTATTCTTGCCGAAGATCTGAAAACGCTTGAAGGTCTTGCCGATATAGTTCACATCATAGTCAAGAACTCCGGGGCAGGTTATCAGCTTTTGGGAAATAAAGTCGTGCAGGTCTTCCCAGCTCCGGGTGCGGATGAGACATAAGATGTCAAATTGACCAAGCGTGCTGAGGATCGTTGAGACAAAGAGTTCTTTATTAAGGAAGGCATGCAGATTGTCTCTGTGTTCCGGTGAGCTCCGAATGGCGATAAAGGCTCCGGCAATCAAACCGAGTTTATATGGATTGAGCAAACCCCGGACGGTGATCGTGCGGTGTTCCAGCATATATTTGATCCGTTTGGCTGTGGTGGAGGGCGTAATACCAAGATTCTGAGCGATATCGGAATAGCTCGCCCGCCCATCCTTTTGCAGAAGTTTGATTATTTTTTTGTCAGTGGGGGTGATCATTGAATGTTTTTTTTATCATGTTGCCTGTATTTTGCTGCCGTCGGCTGCTCTGTCAATTCAGGCGTGTTTCATGTGGTGCCCGAAAGGCTTTTTCTTATCGAAATGACTGAATATAAGGGCATAATTTGCGTCAGTCAGGCAGCAATCGTCTGGGGCTGAGATGATGAGCGGGTCTCTTTCCGGGGCGATATCCTGCAGTTCACTGATGAGCTCTCTGGCATTACTGTTGAAGATCAGGTCGTTTTCCTTACTGTCGGTTGTTATAAAGTGTTGCTTGCGAGGGTGGTAATATGTACCTGAACACGATGTTAACTGTACTTGGAATGAAGAAAATTGCATATAAATAATAGTAAAGATATGGTAATTTCTTATATTTTAGGAAAAACAGATAAAACACCTTTAAACAGTATGTTATTTTTCATCAGGAAAAGAGCTGAAAGGTTATGAAAGAGGTCTGGAAGCTTTTATGTCAGGTTGACACTTTCTTTCAGAACCTGATACATTTCAATTTATCGATTTATTGAATCTGCAGATATTGTATTTCTCCGGTGCAGTTTGACTGCCGGGGAAGAGGAGATTACGATTGTGGCTGGAAAGACTAATATGAAAGAATGTATCAAGGTGATGAAGGCTCTGGCTGATCCCGGCAGGGTAAAAATTATCAAGCTTCTTCAACGCCGGGTACTCTGTGTTTGTGAACTTCGGGAGGCGCTGGGACTGGCGCAGTCCACTGTCAGCAAGCATTTGAAAACCCTTGAGGAAGCCGGTCTGGTGCGCTACTCCAAAGATGGAACATGGGTGAACTACGAACTGGCTCTTGACAGCGAGAACGAATATGCCATTGAAATGCTCGAATGTCTGTCTCACTGGCTCGAAGAGGATGATGTGGTACAGGAGCTGGACAGGCGCCTGCCAATGATCAGGCGGGAGAATATCACCACCTGATTATGTTCGGAGCTGCTGGCGGAGGACATGAAAAGAGAAAGAGGGGACAATCTGTGCAGGTTGTCCCCTCTTTTTTTACAGGGTGTCAGGGTAACATCAGGGGGCTGTCCACAGACCATTGTTCCATTTGTAGCGATAGGGGGCTTGCCAGTACCAGCGTGGACTGTAGCCATAAGAGGAGGGGGCAGTGTAGCCCTTGAGC
>JBFHIO010000103.1:0-6348 GCA_041596435.1 Desulforhopalus sp.
AAGGATGAAACTGCATTAAGGAGCAGAGACGCCGGTCGGCGTAAGTCTTCGTTCCATCCAGCCAAGCAGATAATCTGCGCCGATGGCAAGCAGAGCTGTCGGGATGGCACCAGCAAGAATCATGTTGGTGTTGTTCATGGAAATGCCCTTGAAGATGAGATCCCCGAGGCCGCCTGCGCCGATAAGAGCGGCGATGGTGGCTGTGCCGATGTTGATGACCGTGGATATGCGCACTCCGCCCATGATTACCGGCAGGGAGAGTGGAATCTCAATTGTGCCGAGGATCTGTCCATCTGTCATTCCCATTCCTTTGCCGGCGTCAATTACCGCCGGGTCAACACTGTCGATACCGAGATAGGTGTTTTTTATGATGGGCAGCAGGGCATAGAGGAAAAGGACAAACACTGAAGGTGTGTAGCCGATACCCATAATGGGAATGATCAGACCAAAGAGCGCGAGAGATGGCAGGGTCTGGAAGATGTTGGCGATGCCGAGTACGATTCCCGCTGATTTCTTGAAGCGGGTGATCATGATGCCTGCCGGAACGCCGATGACAACCGCCATGAGGACGGACATCCCGGTTATTTCCAGATGCTGCAGAGTCAGCGTGAAAATCTCCGCTTTTTGCATGATGATATATTCAAAAAAATTCATTATGCAGCCTCCGTGGTTGTTTCGGCAGTCAGTTCGACCGGCTCATCGCTTCCAGCCGACGGCATGACATCGGTGATGATATTGAGCAGAGCACTGCGGTTGATATAGCCAACCACACAGTGATCTCTATTGAGCACCGGAACCCGCTTGTAGTTCTGTTCCTGCATGAGGCTGAGGACTTCCGCCATATTGGTATGGTCATAGACAAAAACGGCATCGGCGTTCATTACATCTGCCATCTTTTTGCCCCGGGCATTTTGCAGCTGCGTCATCGACACCTCTCCGCGGAAGCGTTTTGGCGGTTTGGACTCTGTATCGATCACGTAGCCTACATAGGTATCTTTGTCTTTCATCATTTCAATGGCCTGAGCGGCAGTTCGCTTCATGCTGATACGGGCCACATTGGTGCGCATGATATCCCGGGCATAGAGGAATTCCGGCGTCTGCCAGAGACGGTCATTGCCGACAAATTCCCGCACATATTCGTTGACCGGGTTACGCAGCAGCTCTTCGGGTGTGCTGTACTGGACAATCTCCCCGTCTTTCAGCAGGGCGATGCGGTCGGCGATCTTCAGCGCTTCATCCATATCATGGGTGACGAAAACGATGGTTTTATGCAGTTCGTCCTGCAGGGCAAGAATCTCCTGCTGCAACTGCTCCCGCGTAATGGGGTCGAGTGCACTGAAGGGCTCGTCCATGAGGATGACCTCGGGGTTTACCGCCAGCGCCCGGGCAACACCTACCCGCTGCTGCTGTCCGCCGCTTAACTCACCAGGGTAGCGCGGGTAATACTCTTTTGCGGGAAGATCGACTCTGGCCAGCATCGCCATTGCCTGCTTCCTGCGGGTTTTCTTGTCCCAGCCGAGCAGTTTGGGGACCATTTCAATATTCTCCCCGACCGTCATGTGCGGCATCAGCCCCACCTTCTGGATGACGTAGCCGATTCCCCGGCGCAGTTCTATGGTGTTTTTTTCCTGGATACTTTCACCGTCGATGAGAATATCGCCGCCGGTAATGGAATTAAGGCGGTTAATCATGCGCAGAATTGTGCTTTTTCCGCTGCCGCTGCTGCCAATCAGCACTACAAGTTCTCCGCTGTTGATGGTTAAATTCAGACCATCGACTACATTGGTCACGCCGTCGTAAGACTTTACGAGATCAACAAGCTCAATCATTGAGCACCTCTATGTTGTATGGGATAGGGGTTGGAAAAGAGAAGGAAAAGATTCCAACCCGAGGATAAATTTAGAGTGTTTATATTTCGCGCGCCAAAAAAACGGCAGACTCGTATTACACCACAAAAGCAGTGTAGTCTGAACCATTGCGGTCCAGATTAAACTCCAATTTTATATACGGGAACATCGAATATGAACGAAATACAAGCTGTTTCAAGGTCCCCGGAAAACGGTTTTTTATTACTTCTATACCTTTGAATGCTTTTTCGCGATCCAATGGTTTTTATCTGACAAAAACACGAAATTTCAGCCCGCTAACTGAAAAAATATACCATAAAAGAACAAATTATTCAATCGGGATAGCAGAATACAGCGGCAGGGGTAAAGATAAAAAAACGGAAGAAAAACGCGGGTGAACGTTTTCCTTCCGTTTTCGAAAGTTTGGGCGGGCTTAATTATTTATCTGATCACTTGATAATCACTCTGTTCAAAGCCGTTGGGATAAACTCTGGTGAAAACATGCTGCAGTCTCACATCTTTTTCTAGGGGGCCGAAAAGAGGGATGCCCTGACCTATAAGAACAGGTACCCGGGTGATGATAAAGTGGTCAATAAGGCCTGCGCTGACAAAGGCCTGGATGACCTTGCTGCCTTCAATATAGACATTGTCGTAGCCTTTGCCGGAGAGCTGCTGCACGATCTCCCCGGGAGTTCCGGCGATCGGCTGCAGATTGCGGGGGCCTTTTTCCGGCAGATCCTGTGGTCGGCTTGTCAGGATATATACAGGTTTGTTGCCGTAGGGCCAGCCACCGAAGTTGTGAATGGTTTCAAAGGCTTTCCGGCCCATGACGATGGCATCAACGGTGAGGTTGAATTCTCCGAAGCCAAAATCTTCCCCTTCTCTCGCGGTGGTTGCCAGCCAGTCAATGGAGCCATCTTCTCTGGCGATAAAGCCGTCGAGGGTTGTGGAAATGTAGGTCGAAATTTTCATCTGGTTCTCTCTTTCTCCGGGATTTTAAAAAAATCTTATATGTGTGAAGCTTTGAGCTCTTCAAGACAGGCTCCAATACGTAACAGCGGGCTACGATAGCACATTCCCGGGATGGTTCAAGGGGAGGAGAAAGAGAATTCGGGGACTCTGCCCTTCTTTCTAGTGGTTTTTTTCTTCAGATTGAAACGCCGTGATATTTTTCACGGCCCAGCTTATTCCTGCTTCTTCCGGCGTGACTATATAACGCTGTCGCAGCTCATGTGGTGCGCTGCTTACGATGAAACTCTGCGCGGTCGTGTCGAGCAGGTCGATATCATTATAGTCGTTGCCAATACTCATGGTGCGGCGCATATCAAAGTGCAGTTTATTGCAGAGCCAGTGGACTGCCGCCCCTTTTGAAATGTGCAGAGGAAAAATTTCAATCCAGATTTCCTCTCTGCCAAAGGGTGAAGAAGTCCGGATGACCTTTACGTCCGGCAACACTCGTTTAATCTCCAGAAATCGACTCTCATTTACTGGAATGAAGGCGAGTGCCTGGCTGGCGGGAATGTTTTTCGGGTCCGCCTCTCCAAGGGGGGTTCCCCAATTGCGGTGGGCGTTCAGGCGATGGGTGAAATCGCCGCAATCTTCGTAATTTTGCTCAAAATAGAAACGATGTTCCCCCGGAATGGTGCGATGAATCATGAAATTGAGTCGTTCCCGATGGAGAGTGTGAACAATTTGCTCCGTCTGCTGTGGGGCGAGGTTCTCCGCAAAGAGCATTGTACACTCCGGCCAGTGCACAATTCCTGCGCCGGAGGAGAAAACGAGGTAGTCGATGGGAAAGTCGAGGGGGATTGCCTCCCGCGCAAAGTGAAGATTTCGCCCGGTGACAATTGCCCGCACTACACCCTTTTCCCCAAGGCGGTGCAGGGTCTCAATGTCCTGAGGGAAAAAGGTCCCGCCTCTCGGCAGGAGAGTGCCGTCGAGGTCGCTGGCGATGAGTTGCGGAAGTGTACTGCTGAGGGAATCAGAGAATCTCATAGCTGCTTATCTGTGCCGGGGCGTGGAGGGCAGGGAGGATGCGTTCAAGCACGATGCCCTGGCGTACATCGTAGTCATAGCCGAAGGTGGCACGCACTCCGAGGCTGATGAACTGCACCGCACGGTCGAGGGCAATGGGCAGGCTGTCTCCCTGCAGCAGGGCCCCCGTAACAATACTGGCAAAGGTGTCTCCCGTACCGGGATATTCGGCGGGGAGATATTCGCAGCTTACCTTCCACATCCGTTTGCCGACGCTGTTCCAGGCGATCACTGAAGTTTGACCTGCCACATCTTTCAGCTTCACGCTGGTGATGATTACTGTCTTCGGGCCGCGCTCAGCAAGAGCTGTGACCCACTCCTTTATCTCAGAGAGTTCTATTTCCTCTTTGCAGGGCTTGTCAAGCAGCAGGGCCGCTTCGGTGAGATTGGGAGTGATGAGATCAGCGTGGTGGATCAGCTCGCGCATATTGACGACCATCGTTTCATCGAAGGTCTTGTAGAGTTTCCCGGAGTCACCGAGCACGGGGTCAATGACTACGAGTTGTTCAGGACGACGAAAGGTGTCAATAAAATCGGCAACGATGTCGATCTGCCGGGCTGAACCGAGAAAGCCGCTGTAGATGGCATCGAAATCACACTTGAGCTGCTTCCAGTGGTCGATGATTTTCACCATGTCGTCGGTTAAATCCACGAAATGAAAGCCGGGAAAGCAGGAGTTGGCGGAGAGCACCGCAGTAGGCAGCGGGCAGACGTTGCACCCCATGGTGGAAAGCACCGGGATAACGACTGTGAGTGACGAGCGGCCATAACCGGAGAGGTCGTGGATGGCGGCGACTTGTTTAACAGGTTTCATAGAAGTCCTGACTCAGTGAAAAAGAGTGTTGAGGAAGTTGTGTGTTGCTGGAAAATAAAGAAGCACCGAATAGAGCATGCGGGTGGCAACCACCAGCAGCAGTACGGCAAAGGCCTTTTTCAGCTTGCCTACAGGCATCTTGTGGGCAAGTTTCGCGCCGAGCGGGGCAGTGAACATGCTGGCGCAGACGATACCTGCAAGGGCGGGCAGGTAGATGAAACCGAAGCTCCAGGGCGGCAGGCTCGGGTTACCCCAGCCACCGATGACGTTTCCGAAAGTTCCGGCGAGGGCAATGGGCAGACCGATGGAGGCTGCCGTGCCGATGGCAGTGTGAATCTCCAGATTGCACAACAGGAAAAAAGGCACGCAGAGAGTCCCGCCGCCGATACCTACCAGCGAGGAGATAAAACCAATCACTCCACCAGCTCCGACCATTCCTGCGGTGCCGGGAACGTCCCGCGAACCGGTCGGTTTACGGCCGAAGATCATGTTGGAGGCGGCATAGTAGAGGAAGATGACAAAGATCACCTTGAGAATCCAGGTGGGTATCCACGACGTGGTGAGGGCACCAATAAAGGTGCCGAGGATGATGCCCGGAGAGATGTTTCTGAAGATGTCCCAGCGCACCGCACCTCGTTTATTGTGGGCCGTCATGCTGGAGATTGAGGTGAAGATGATACTGGCGAGGGAGGTGCCGAGCGCGAGGTTCATAAGAATATCCTGCGGGATGCCCATGGGTGGCAGGGCAAACGCGAGAATTGGCACGATTACCAGCCCTCCGCCGATGCCGAGCAGGCCGGCGAGGATTCCGGCAAAGGCACCGAGAACGAGGAAGATGAGGAGATGTGAAAGCATCGGGTCTTGCAGCAGGGTGGAAAATGTCTCGGGGATCATGGTTTCTCCTTGAGGTTGGACCGCGGGATTTCAGGTAGTTGTCGCCCCTACAATATCACGACTTTCGGGTGGAACCAACAGCCTTTTTTACTTGCGCGGGATGCTGTATGTCAATTCGGTGTTTTTTTTTTCGGGGCAGATTATATAGAGGGCTTACCTCAATTTCTGGAGAGAATATGACCACTACTTCCACACCTTCTGCAGGTGTTCCCGAAGCTGTTCCCGGCAGCTCCGCTTCCGGCTGGCTGCTCGGCCTCGGTGCCTTCCTCATCTGGGGTTTTTTCCCCATCTATTTCAAGGCTGTGGAGGAGGTTCCACCGTTGGAGATCCTTGCTCACCGGGTGATCTGGTCTTTTGTGCTGCTGGCGCTGATCATTTCCTTTCAGGGCGGATGGGGCCGGGTCCGCCGGACGATGGCCAGCGGTCACACCGTGTTGATGCTGTTTTCCACCTCAGTTATCATCGCTGTGAGCTGGCTCACCTTTATCTGGGCGGTGAATAACGGGCATATCCTCGATACCTCGCTCGGCTATTATATCAATCCGCTGATCACCGTGTTGTTTGGCATGATCTTCTTCGGTGAACGCCTCACCAAAATGCAGTGGACTGCCATGGGCCTCGCCACGGCTGGCGTGCTGCTGCAGCTTATCCAGATTGGCACCCTGCCGTTGATCGCCCTGGTGCTTGCGGTAACCTTTGCTCTCTATGGGATGCTGCGCAAGAAGGTGGCTGTGGATTCGCTGATCGGGCTGCTGGTGG
>JBFHIO010000104.1:0-6342 GCA_041596435.1 Desulforhopalus sp.
CCCCCCTGTGGAGCACCTTTGACAATGCAGCCACCACAACAGCTCAGAACTCTGCATCCACGAGCCACACCCTTCCTTCCGGAACCGTGGTTCAGGAGCATGAAGTGCTCAATCAGGTCATAAATCGTTTTCAGATCACCAGCCGTAATATGGAGTCGCGCATTAACATCCGCCTGAACCCGGAAGAACTGGGAGAAATAAAACTGGACATCACCGTCAAAGAGGGCTCCATCCGAGCCAACGTCTTCGCCCAGAATGAAGCAACGCGAGCCATCGTCGAGAAAAACCTCGGTCGCCTCAAATCAATCCTGGAGGATCAGGGATTCACAGTTGAAGAGATCGCTGTTTTTGCCGAAATTAAAACGCAGGCTGAATTTGGTCTGTTCGGAGAAGAATTCAGTGACCAGAGCAACACCGACAGCAGCAGCCCCTCTCGAAATAAGACCAGCTTCAGAGGGGGAAACAGTGCTGAACAGACAGAGCAGGACGCCCCGGGCGTAAACCTCGCAGTATAAGGAGAACAGAAATGACAGATTTTTCAGCAATCAACGCAGCCTCCGGTGTCACTCAAGAAACCAACATCACATCAACAGACAGCAGCGATACCATCGGTCAGGAGATGTTTCTCAAACTCCTCGTTACCCAGATGCAGAATCAGGATCCGCTGAACCCGGATGATCCCACTGAGTTCACCTCTCAACTTGCGCAGTACAGCCAGCTTGAGCAGCTGACCAATCTCAATGACGGCATGGAATCACTGGTAGAGTCAAACACCAATTCCGACAAGCTCGCCAGTCTCAACACCATCGGCAAGGATGTCTCCTTTAGCTCTGATACCGTAGACTTCAGCGGAGCCCCTGTGCAAATCGGCTACACTCTGCCTGATAACAGTGCGGCAGAAGTTTCCATCACCCTCACCCGTGATGGTTCTACCGTAGCCAGACTGGATGGCAAAGACCTCAGCGCGGGAAGCCACTACCTTACCTGGGAAGGGAAATACGGCAATGGAATGGCAGTTCCCTCTGGGGAGTATGAAATTAAAGTCCTCGTCAAAGACGGCAGCGAGAATACATCCACAGCGGAATCTCTCGTTAAAGCAGAGGTCACAGGTGTTGATCTCTCCGGAGACAATGGCGGAACCCTGATCACCACTGCAGGAGAAATTGGCTTCAGTTCTATAAGTGGTGTTTTTGATAAAACTACGGAAGCAGTCACCGACGCCGACAGCAGTGAAAGCGAAGAAGACGAGACAGAAGACAGCACGGCCAGCGTTACATCCTGAGAGAAGACTGAAGAGATGAAAAGCTGAACGAGAAAAAGCTAAAGAATCCCGGAGAATATCCGAAAAGTGTAATGACAGCAGGAAACGGATTTTCACTTTTTTTTCAGGACGAAAAAAAGATTAATCTCATGGTCAGTACTTTCCGCAGCACTCTCATTGAAAAAGAGCCCGCTGCTGGCCACACAGGAGAATAGAATGGGTATTTCGAGTGCATTATACAGCGGCGTCAGCGGCCTGACGACCAACGCGACCGCCATGAGCGTTATCGGGAACAATCTTGCCAACACCAACACCCTTGGTTTCAAAACCTCACGCTCCGTTTTTTCCGATCTTCTCTCCGGCACAGTAACCGGTTCCGGCGGAACCTCTCAGGTAGGTCGAGGGGTGAACATGTCCACCGTCGACCAGGTCTTCAGTCAGGGAACCTTTGACACCACCGAATCAAACCTCGACGTCGCAATTCAAGGCGACGGCTTTTTTATGGTCAGCCCTGCCTCTGAAGAGACCAACTATTACACCCGTGCCGGCTCTTTTCGTTTTGACGGCGACGGTTATCTGGTAAACCCGGAAGGGTATCGGGTACAGGGAAAACTTTTTGACGATAACAGCGAAATGCTGCCCGGTGATGCCACTGATATTCAGGTGATAAACCGTGGGCTTGTCGGCGGAAAAATCTCCAATGAAATTACCATGAACACCAACCTTGACTCCCGGGCAGAGGTAAAAGTTCCGGCAGGGGCAGCCCCGGAGGACGTTTTCGATGCCTCTGACAGCTCTACCTATAACACTGCTTCCAGCGTCGAAATTTATGACTCTCTCGGAGTCGGCCATGTGGTCACCGTCTATTTTATGCGAACCGGTCAGGGAACAGATACTGAAGAAAGTACCTGGGCTGCTTTCTGGACGGCCAACGACGTAGACGGAACGCCACTGCCCGTACAGACTGACGCCGTCACCGGAGATGCAGTCCTCTATGACCCGGATAATGTCCCTGTCAAATATGTTGGCGGGGATGCCGTAGATGCAAGCGGAACAGTTGTCGATCCGGTTACCTATGATGCAACAGGAACTCTTATAGATTCTACCGGTGCCGCAGTAGTTGACGCCGACGGGCGCCCCAAGGTTCCCGTTAAATTTACCGCCGAATCTGCCCTGAATGAGGATGGCACAGTAAAGGGAACCATGCTTGAGGCAGGGGTCTATGGTTCTGGAGTTGCAGCCACCGGTGGTGCAACCATTACCAATCTTACCTTTGATAAAAATGGTACATTAGTAGATCCTCTGGACTCTACCACTGCCCAGGAAGACACCTTTCTCACCCTCCCCGGAGATCTCCTGAAGTGGGGAAACGGATCTGCGGTAGAGGATGTTGAAATCATATTTGACACGACTCAGTACAGCTCAGATTCGGTTGTTCTCTCCGTGGATCAGAATGGCTATGGCGCAGGAAGCATGACCGGAACATCAATCAATGATGAAGGAATATTGATTGCCACCTACTCCAACGGGAAAGAACAGTATATTGGCCAGCTTGCCCTGGCTAAATTTGCAAACCCCAATGGTCTGGAACTTGAAGGTTCCAATATCTACGGGGCGACAGATCTCTCCGGCGCACCGCGGGTTGGAATTCCTGACGATGAACTGGGGACCGTCTTCACCTACTCCCTTGAACAGTCGAATGTCGATATGGGAAGTGAATTTGTGCAGATGATCTCCATTCAGCGTGGCTATCAGGCCAACTCCAAGATTATCACCACCGTTGATGAAATGATGGAAGAAGTTATCAACCTCAAGCGATAAGCTTTCCCCCCTCCCCGGAGTGTCTGCAAAGATACTTCGAGGGTCATATTTTTGACCCCTGCCGCCTGTGGAATCCCTGTTTTTCCTTCCACAGGCGGTTTTTTCCGTTTTTTTTAGACGTATTTTCCCTGTGTTTTCCCACCGCCCGCCAATTCCTGTTTTTTCACTGCCTCTGGAATAACTCTTGCAAAAAAGAAATGGCACAAAGACTTCTTTTTTGAGTTAAAAACTTCCCGTATCTGTGATAGTGTAGGGAATGTTTTGCCAGAGGGACAGGGAGCAGATTCCTGCCCGGCAGTTTTACCTGAAAACTGCCTTCACATTAGAAATCATTTTTTTATTGCAGCAACGCTCGGAGGAGAGTTTTGGATCTTTCAACCATAATTGGTATCTGCGTCGCCTTCGGCCTGATGCTCATGGCAATGCTTCAAGGGGGATCGCTCTCGATCTTTATCGATATTCCCTCTCTGCTTATTGTTTTTGGCGGCACCTTTGGCAACATTCTTGTCAACTACCCTTTTGGAGATGTTCTTGAGGCGATACGGATTGCCAAAAAAACCATCCTTTTCAAAGAAACTTCTGTCAGCGCATTGATTGAGCAACTCATGGGGTTTGCCAACAAAGCGCGCAAGGAGGGGATCCTTGCTCTGCAGGGCGCCATGGGAGAGGTGGATGATGAATTCCTTAAAAAGGCAATGCAGATGGCAGTCGATGGACAGGAGCCGGCCACTCTGCGCGGAATGCTCTCCACCGAGATAGAATACATTGAAGCAAGACACAAGAAGGGTGCGGACATTTTTTCCTCCATTGCTGCGTACGGCCCCGCCATGGGGATGGTTGGAACGCTGATAGGTCTGGTACAGATGCTGCAGAACATGGGAGATCCTTCGGCCATTGGTCCCGCCATGGCGGTCGCCCTGCTCACAACCTTTTACGGTGCTGTTCTCGCCAATGTCTTCTGCGCTCCAATGGCTGGAAAGTTGAAAAACCGTTCTCAATCTGAGGTCCTTGTCAAGACACTGATGATTGAGGGCATGCAGTCAATTCTTTCAGGAGAGAACCCGCGCATCATGGAACAGAAGCTGCACGCCTTTATTGCTCCCAAACTGCGCGAATCAACCTTTAACAAGTAAAAACCCCATGGGCGACGAAGAAGAAATTCAGGAAGAGCCGAAACAAAAGCAGGAAGAGTGCCCTCCGGGTGCCCCGATGTGGATGGCCACCTTTTCAGACTTGGTGACACTGCTGCTCACCTTTTTTGTTCTTCTCCTTTCCATGGCGAACATGGATCCAGTGAAGTTTTCAGCAGCATCGGCTTCGGTGAAAAAGGCCTTTGGTACCAGCGAGGAATCAGCCAGCATAAGCCAGAGAATGCCCATCATCCCCTCACCACCGGTTACCAGATTCCAACCACTGGAACAAAAGAACACACAGAAGGTCTACAACCGTATCAAAGAACGCCTTGAATCCCTGCGCCTGAACAAAGATGTACAACTGATCAACAGGGAAGATAATACCATCGTGCTGCGGATAAATGACAACGTCCTCTTCGCGTCAGGCTCAGCAAAACTGGAGCCGGAATCGTTCCCGCTGCTGCGCACCATCGCGGATATTGTTCGCCCTCTGCCCATGGATATGCGTATCGAGGGACACACCGACAACACCCCGTCGGGAAAATCAAAGTTCAGCAACTGGGATCTCTCAGTGGAGCGGGCGGTGTCAGTGCTGCGTTTCTACACCCAGAGTCAGATGTTTCCCCTCGACCGCATGTCAGCTGTGGGCTACGGTAAAGATCGGCCCATCGTTCCAAACCTGGATGAGAAAGCAAAAGCCCGCAACCGCCGGGTTGATTTCCTTCTCACCCTGCAGGCGGGGAAAAAGGAAAGAGCATCAACAACAGCAGGGAATTCTGTACCTCTATAAGGTACAACGTTGATTTGCAGAACCCCAAAATGAACCATTTATTTATTCAGGGAGAAGAATATGGCAGATGCTCCTGAAGCACCCGAAGGAAAAGGCGGCAAAAAGAAGCTTATCATTATCATTGCCGCAGCGGTTGTACTGCTCGGCATCATCGGCGCAGTCGTCTGGTTTCTTTTCCTGAAACCAGCGCCACCAACTCCGGAAGAGACAGATCCGGGGCGGCAGGTTCCAGTACCAGCTCTTGAGGATCTCGCCAAAGTGGGCCCGATGGTCAATATTGACGAATTTGTCGTCAATATTATCAGCGCTGATTCCCCCCACTATGTGAAAACCTCTCTCACCCTTGAGTTGAGTAATGAGACAACGCAGCCGGAAGTAGAGGAGCGCATGCCGCAGATTCGCGATTCGATCATACTGCTCATCGGGAACAAAACCTATGAAGAGCTGCAGGACCTTGAAGGCAAAAAACAACTCAAGGCCGAACTGCTCAGTCGCATTAACTCATTCCTTCACTCCGGAACTGTGAAAGCTGTCTATTTCACAAACTTCGTAGTGCAGTAAGAGGCGCGTCGACCATGGAAGCAATTCTCAATCAAACAGAGATTACAGGCCTCCTTGCAGCCATTAAAAGTGGCGAGGTGACGATGACCTCGGAGGAACAGCAGGAGCAGGAGCGCCTTGGCGGAGCCGCCGACTCCATCAGCCTGTTCAAGCTGACTCACGGGGATCGGGATGCTGCAAGGGTGCCCAACTTCGACATCATCGTCGACAGCTTCGCCCGCGACTTCGCCACAACTCTCACCAACCAGCTCCAGCGGACTTTTACCCTGCATCGTCTGGAACTGGATACCATGGAGTATCAGGAATTTCTCTCCAAACGCAGCAACTCCGGAGCAATCGGTATCTTTGAGATGCCGCCACTCCCTACCGGCTGCCTGCTGATGTTTGATGCCCACCTCTCCTTCTCTATCCTTGAGATCATGCTCGGTGCGGCCATAGATATCGAATCCCCCCCCATGGATCGACGGCTGACCACTCTTGAGGTGAATATCATCAAAGGCATTATAGAAAATGTCAGCGGGGACCTCAACAAAGCATTCTCTCCAATGCTTGAATGCCATTCCGCGATTCTTAAACTGGAGAATAACACCCGCATGGTCTCCCTCTGCGAGCCGGAGGCAGAGGTTGAGGTGGCAACCCTTCAGGTAAAAATCCGGGAGGAAATCGGCCGTATCTACATGCTCTTTCCGCTCACCACGCTGGATCCCCTGCGTCCCCAGCTCAAGGAGCTGCTGAAGATCCACACCCAGCGGGCCAGCAACTGGAAAGAGATTTTC
>JBFHIO010000105.1:0-6307 GCA_041596435.1 Desulforhopalus sp.
CAGGAAGAGGTTACTTCAAGCTATGGGCCGATAAACCAGACCGAAACTTTCGATCAAATAAAAGCCGGTCGTATGGCAGTCAAAAGTGAGCGTGCCAATCTGCAAAAAGAGTTATTAACTTCTCGCTATGACCTTTCAAAGAAGACTGATGCGGATGTTACTATGTCAGGTGGCAAGGCCCTGCCAGTCGGGCCGACAGCCAACCTCCAGGGGACATCCTGGAAGGCGCTTGATAAAATGACACCCGAACAAATAAAAGAAAAAGGGCTGTTTCCTTACAAGCCGCTGCCTTTTGCCGATCACGCAGAAGGCGGGATGCTTTTTCCAGAGATGATCACTAAACTTTTGCCCCGGCTGGTTCGTTTTGATTTGGACTTCGATCTGCCTGAGTATATTCTTCCGGACCCGGCTCCAGCAATTTTCCTGACCACCCGTCCCGACCTTGGTGATGTGGCAAAGGGACAACTTGTTACCATTGCCAATTACTATGAGCTTTTCAACGGTATTCTCAATCCCAAACAACTCGAAGGCCTGCGTCTTCTGGTGACTCAGTTTCCCAAACAGCAATTCAACGCAACGGAAGACCGCCGGACTGATACGCCTGAGGGCATGATGGGGGTAACCTGTTTCGATTGTCATGCCAACGGTCACACCAACGGCGCCAACCATCTTGTTGGAGACATTCGCCCACAGGAATTCAGACATCGGATCGAAACCCCCACTCTGCGGGGAGTAAACGTTCAACGGCTCTTCGGTTCTCAGCGTGCCCTCAAAACTGTAGAGGATTTTGCTGAATTCGAACAGCGCGCGGCCTACTTCGATGGAGACATCTGCATGGCTGCTAAAAAAGGGGTTAACGCTCTTGAAAGAGGGTCTCAGGTGCATGCCATGGCGGAATTTATGGCAATACTGGATTTCCCTCCGGCCCCCAAACTCAATATTTACGGTGAACTTGATAAGACCATGGCCAGCGCCAGTGAATTGCGCGGTGAGAAGCTTTTCAACGGCAAGGCTCGGTGCAGCGCCTGTCATGCTGCCCCATATTACACCGATAACAGCATGCATGACCTCAAGGCTGAACGTTTTTATAAGCAGGAAATGGCAAATGGAATGATGATGGCCCACGATGGCCCGATTAAAACATTCCCCTTGAGAGGTATCAAGGACTCTCCTCCCTATATGCACGACGGAAGGTGTTTCACCCTTGAGGATACTGTGGAGTATTTTAACCTTATCCAGCAACTTCACTTAAACGATCAGGAAAAGGCTGATCTGACTGCTTTCATGCGAGCTTTATAATGATGGGATTGAGTGCGTTGAATGGGGGCCACTTTTGTGTTCCTCCTTTTTAGACACTCATTCCTCTGAACAGGCACCGCATGCGTAAACAAGCGCTGTAATGTCTCACAATACAAAACGGCGGGAAGAGCAATTGCTCTTCCCGCCGTTTTCGCTGGCAGTTACATTTCCCCAGTTTTTTTAATATCCAATATTACGCTCAAACTCGCGAATACGTCGAAAGATGGAGCGCAGTTCCGTTATAACTGTCCAGCGCGCTGTAAAGACGGAAAAGGAGGCGCGGACCTGACCAAAGGCACTGCTGACTTTGATAAGTATACCAAGATTAATGACACCGGCAAACAGCCCTGGAGCCATGAGAAGATAGGGGGTGATCATCATGACCCTGTCAAAAGTGTAAATCCAGACATCGAAGTAGGCGGTATGCCGGAAAAGCCGGTAATAGTTGCTCTCAAGGCCGGTAAACAGTCCTATAATGGTCGGTGGCTGGGCGAAGGAGATCTTGTTGTCTTCAGCAAAGACAAGTTCCTTTCGGAAGGCTGCCTCGACGATCTGATTGTTATACTCCAGAATCGGCAGCTTGATCCCCACCAGCCAGGAGATGACCAGCCCGCCTATGGAAATGAAGAGGGCCAGCCAGACCATTGACCCTTCAGCAAAAACAGAGAGAAATGGGATCTGCCAGGAGTCCGCTGTACGAACAATCAGCCCGTTGATACTGTTGAGCCAGCTCAGGTTGAGATCAGCGCTGGCCGCCCAGAGAATAGGCAAAAAACTGATCAAAGTGAGAAAAGCTTTCACCACCTGTGATCCAAGGGACTCAACGATTATCGCAAACCGCATGAAGTCTTCCTGAATCCGCTGGCTCGAGCCCTCTACATCCTGCTCTACCTCACGCCAGCGCCGCACATGGGCGAAGGTGATTGCTTCGCGCCAGTGAAAAGAGTAGATCCGGGCAAAGTATGCAGAAAACATCCCCAGAAAGACCAGCTCAAGAGCAATTTTAGTGAACTCTCCGATGCCAGTCCAGAAATCTTTGAGGTCATAACTGCTGACATCCTGCAGCATCTTGAAAAAATCACCGCGCCACTCCACCAGTTCTACGGTGAGCATTACGTTTACCTCAATAAGCAGACAGACGAGGATGCCGCCGCCCCACGCCCATATTGCCCATTTTTTACTGCCAAAAAATGCTTTGAACACGTTTTTAACTCCAGGAGAGAACTACCATCAGGAACATCGAATATGAACGAAATACAAGCTGTTTCAGGGTAACCGTCAGTAACCGATATTATGTTCGAATTCACGCAGACGCTTGTGGATGGAGCGCAATTCTGTAATGGTTGTCCAGTTGTTAATGAAGATGGAGAGTGACTCCTGCACCTGCTCAAAGGCGTTGGCAACCTGCATGGCCACTCCGAGCAATACCGCTCCGGACATCAGTGACGGCCCCATCAGAACGAAAGGCACCACCACCATCAACTGCATGAAAAAAATCAGCCATATATCGAAATATCCATAGTGCAGATAAAGGCGATAGTAGCTTTTTTTCAGTCCGGTAAAGAGTCTGAAGATGGTTTTGAGATCGGCGTAATCCTTCTTGTTATCCTCCGCATAAACAAGCTCCTTGCGAAAGGCGGCCTCCACGCGCTGGTTATTATACTCCAGACCAGGCAGTTTTATCCCTACCACCCAGGAAATGAGCATGCCGCCGACAGAAACCACAAACGCCACCCACACCAGAGAGCCAGGCACCCCTTCAAGCAGTGGAATATGGACATCTGAGCTGTAGTGCCAGAGAATCGGGGTAAAAAAGAGGAGCAACAGCACTGCCTGCAGTGCCTGCAGGCCGAGACTCTCGATGGTGGAGGAAAAACGGCGGATATCTTCCTGGATACGCTGACTTGATCCTTCGATATCCTGCTCGACCTTGCGCCATTTGTAGAGGTAGGAGAAGGTAACTGCCTTGCGCCAGCGAAAGGCGTAGTGACGACTGACCCACGCGTTGAGGGTCTGCAGCGGAATGTATTGCGCCGTGATTATGGCAAAAACTTTGATGCTCCCCCAGAATTCATTAATGTGATGCTTGTGAGGTGTCTGCACAAGGTCGTAAAACTGCTTGTACCAGTCGTTAAAGTCCAGCATCAGCAGAACCTGGTACACGACCATGAGGACAAGAAGCAGTCCCACGCCCCAGGCCCACCAGAAGTAGTGCCTGTCTAAAAAGAATGCTCGTAACATATATTCGCAAGGTGAGGGTTGGCAACAGAAGTGACGGCTTTACCAGGTAAAGCTAAGGGAACATCGAATAACCAGTCTTTTGCCCACATTCTTCGGTACAGTCAAAAATTTATCCCCGGCAGAAGAGAACCTTCATGAAATCCTTTTCAAAAAAATACGAAAATAATTTCTAAGGTCCTAATTTACCTGCGGTAAATTTGTTTCTGTTGCTTGAATATGAACGAAATACAAGGTTATTTCAAGTACTCTGAAAAAGCACTGATTTTTCGCAACTCTGGGGGAAAATGCCAAAAATCAGTGGGAAGGTAAACAGCCCATGCGAGCCACAATGGGAAGGAATCTCTTAATCCCAGAGAGATGCCAGTTCCATGCAGCCCTTTCTGGCAAGAGCCATCAAGTGGAGAATTTCCTCATCAGTAAAGGGTTTTCCCTCAGCAGTGGATCCCATTTCGATCCACCGGGCAGAATCGGCGAAACCACCCATGACAAAATTGGCGTCGGTTTCAGCGCGGGAATCTTCGCTGTAGTCGAGATCGAGACGAATTTCTCCATCTATTATACCTGCAGAGATTGCGGTTACCGGCATAACCTTCGGCATCTGCTCCAGCAGTCCCTGTTCAACCAGTCCCCGGAGGGCATCATTAACGGCAATGGAAGCCCCCGTAATGGACGCAGTTCGAGTGCCGCCATCGGCATTGATAACATCACAGTCTACCCGCAGGGTACGCTCACCGATGGTTCCCAGATCAACCATCATACGCAGGCTGCGCCCGATAAGACGTTGAATCTCCATTGTCCTGCCACCCTGCCCTTTCGTCTCACGGCGAAATCTGCTGTTGGTGGCACAGGGAAGCATCCCATACTCTGCGGTAATCCAGCCGCGTCCGCTGTTGCGCAGGAAAGGTGGAACGCTCTCTTCAACAGAGACGCCACAGAGCACATGGGTATTGCCGGTTTTGATGAGTACCGAGGCTGCCGCCTGCGGTTGAAAACCCCTTTCAATGGAAAAAGGACGCTGCTGATCGTTACTGCGATTGAAACTTCTCATAGTTATCTGTCCGAAAAAAAGAGTGCATACCGGAAGTAAAGATCCCGGCGGAAAATTTTTCGGAGAATACCACTTTCTCGATTATATTGCTCTTTTCAGGCGGTAGATTTGCCTTTCTACGGTAAATAACGTATATATTTATTGGAGTTTTAGGTATTTAATTCGAGGCACTTTCTGTCTCGGTTTCTCTTTTCCGCAAAGATGACAAACCATGAAAAAAAAAGCACATCACAAAGCGGAGCCAATGATCGAAGTGATCAAGGTTACCAAGACCTATCCACCGGATATCACAGCTTTGAGCGAGATCTCTCTTACTATAAATAAGGGTGAGATGTGTTTCCTCATTGGCAAGAGCGGGGCTGGCAAAACAACTCTTCTCAAGTTGCTCTGCAATATGGAAAAGGCAACCCGCGGGCTGATTGAAGTTGCCGGTCAGGAGATGAATATACTGCGTGGCCGCAAGCTCTCACAACTCCGCCAGAAAATTGGTGTTGCCTACCAGGACTTCAAACTCCTCCCCGAACGGACTACGGCAGAGAATATTGCCGTCAGCATGGAAGTAAGCTACAAAAAGCCACAGGTCATTCGTGATCGTGTATGCAGTCTGCTTGATCAGCTCGGACTGGCCGATAAGTACGATACCCTTACCGGTGAACTCTCCCATGGCGAACAGCAGCGGGTGGCGCTGGCACGGGCCATTGCCAACTCCCCGACCCTTATTCTTGTCGATGAGCCCACCGGTAATCTTGATGCCGTCACCACTGAGCGCGTTATGCGGCTGCTTTCCAACTGCAACAAGGAAGGTGCGACTATCTTGATTGCGACCCACGACGAGACGATTTTTCAAAAAAGTTCTCATCGTGTGCTGGAGATTGCCAACGGCAGGCTGGAAAAGATGGCAGGCGTTTCGACTGCGCCGTGATTACATCCATTCCCTGCAGGCCCGGGAGAGAATGAATGTGCGTCGGTGCAGAAATTTGAATGTTCTAACCTCGTGGCTGATTCCATTGGAGAGGATAAATAATGAGTTTTCTATCTACAGTTCTGCGTCAACTTGGTCGTAATCTCCGCCAGACATGGGGGGTACAGACGATGACCCTTCTGACTGTAGCACTCTCGGTGCTGATCTTTTCTTTTTTCTATCTCGTTTACACCAACGTCGTTAATTTCGGAGATCGGCTCAGTGAGGATCTCCGCCTGATTGTCTATCTCGACGAAGAGCCAGACCTGGAGTTGAAAAAGCAACTTGAGCGGAAGATAATGCAGTTTGATGAGGTCGAAGAGATCAACTTCATTACCCGTGAACAGGCGTATGACCGTTTCAAGGATCAGCTTGGCGAGAATGCCGCCGTTCTCGAAGGAATGCCGAAGGATTTCCTCTCCCCCTCGGTGGAAGTCACCCCCGTCAAAACTCTCGCCCACCTCAACAGGCTTAAGGATTTTTCGAAGTATCTTTCTAAAATCAACGGCATTCAGAAAGTGCAGTTCGGTCAGGACTGGGTAGAAAAGTTCAACTATACCTCACAGCTTATTACCATCATTGTCATTGCCTCCGGTGCTCTGCTGATTCTGACAACCATCTTCATGGTGGGCTACACCATCCGATTGACGATTCTTGGCCGTCACAATGAGCTTGAACTGTTGAAACTGGTGGGTGCGACCAACAATTATATCCGTGCACCTTTTCTCCTGGAAGGCCTCCTTCAGGGTCTCCTGGGG
>JBFHIO010000106.1:0-6244 GCA_041596435.1 Desulforhopalus sp.
CTTTTTTCAGCCAGTAGAAAGAAGCTGGAACGGGCGAAGCCGCTGGAAATTTCGCAGGAGAGGCTGAGACGGAATCATGTACAAAAAATTTCTGGTAGCCGGGCTCCCCTGCGGTGTGGTAATTTCCGGAATTACGCTTCTTTCTCCTGCCCCACAAGGATATTATTATAATGGACACTTTCCTTCCCTTTGAAGGCCCCTTTTATTCGCTGCTGATTCTCGTTGTCGACCTTCTCATCCGCATCGGAATATCCCTGCGGGTCATCATGCGCAAACGGGCGTGGTCAGTAACAGTCGCCTGGCTGGTGGTTATCCTTTTTATTCCCTTTGCCGGCGGCGTCTGCTATCTTCTTTTCGGCGAAAATCGGCTGCCGGGCAAGCGTATCGAACGTGCTAAACTTTCCTACGACACTTACATGTTCTGGCTGCAGGGACTGAAAAACCGTGCCCCGGTACATCTCACCGACATCTCCGCCCGCTTCCAGCCCATGCAGCGCCAGGCCGAAGCCCTCGTCGGTATCCCCGCGCTGGGAGGCAACTGCATCGAACTGCTTCCCTCCCCCGAGTTGATTATCGGCTCCATCCTCTCCGGGATTGAGTCCGCCACTTCGACCTGCCATCTCGAGTTCTATATCTGGGAGGAAGGCGGCCGCATAGGCGCAGTTAACGACGCCATTATCGCCGCCGCCGACCGCGGAGTAGTCTGCCGCATGCTGCTCGATTCCGTAGGCAGCCGTGAATTTCTCAACAGCCGCAAGGCCCGGGAAATGGAGGCAGCGGGAGTGCGTATTCAGGCCTCACTGCCCACCGGAATTCTCTCCGCCTTTTTTTCCAGAGCAGACATCCGAAATCACCGCAAGATTGTTGTAATAGACGGATACACCGCATGGACCGGAAGCCAGAACATGGTGGATCCAGACTGTTTCAAAAAAGATGCCGGTGTCGGCAACTGGATCGACGTCATGGCCCGGATCACCGGCCCGGTGGTGGAGACTCTCGCCGGGACCTTTTTCTCCGACTGGTTCCTCGAACGCGAACGTCAGAACCTGCACTCCTCCACCATCATGCACGATATCACCAAAGCACAAAAGGCTGGCGATATCCGAGTTCTGGAGGAGACCGGCACGGTGCCAATTCAGTTTGTCCCCTCGGGCCCCGGCCCGGACCAGAACGCCGACACCATCCGCAATCTTCTGCTCACCGCCATCTATTCGGCACGGGAATCCATCACCCTCACCACACCCTATTTCATCCCCGGTGAACCGTTGCTGGTCTCGCTGAAATCAGTGGCAGAGCAGGGAGTGAAGGTTCGCATTATCCTGCCGCGGACCAATGACTCCACCATGGTGCACTACGCCAGCCGGGCCCGCTGGTCGGAACTGCTCCGCGCAGGGGTAGAGATGTATCTCTTCTCCGGCGGTCTGCTCCACTCCAAGACCATCACCGTGGACGGGGAACTTTCTCTCTTCGGCTCGGTCAATCTTGATATGCGCAGCTTCTGGCTCAACTTTGAGGCAACCCTCTTCATCTACAACCAGGACTTTACCGAGCGCCTGCTCAGTCTGCAGCAGGGCTATCTTAAACAATCAGAACTGCTCACCTGGGAGACATTTCAGAAGCGCAGCACCTTCGAGCGCTTCAAAGAGAACATCTATCTGCTGGTCTCCCCTCTGTTATAGAAAATACAGGAAATCGTCATGAAAATTCTGCTCCTCGCCGATATCCACAGCAACTTTCCCGCCCTCTCTGCTGTGGAGCAGGCCTTTGCGCCCGCAACCTTTGAGGCCATCCTCAACTGCGGGGACAGTCTCGTCTATGCCCCCTTCTATAATGAGACTGCCGACTGGCTGCGTGATCACCACGCCGTCTCTATTCTCGGGAATACCGACCGCAAAGTGATAAAACTGCTGAAAGGCAAAGATTTCAAAAAGCCATCCAACAAAGAAAAACGCATGATGTATCTGCGTGCCGCCGAAGCGTTGACCAAAGAGAATACCGCCTGGCTCCTGGGGTTGGGAAAAAAAGAGAAGCTGAAGATCTGCGGCAGAGAGCTCGCTCTTTATCACGGCAGCCCGGACGACCCGGATGAGTTTCTTTTTAACACCACCCCGGACGCACGTTTTCTGCAGCTCGCGGAAAAAATGCGTCGCAAGGGCATAAGCATAGTGGTCACCGGTCACTCGCATACACCCTACGTGAAAAAGCTCGGCGGAGTCTGGTTTATCAACCCCGGATCAGTGGGGCGAATGTTTGATGGAAATCCCATGGCGTCCTGTGCCGTACTGCAACTGACAGGGGAAGAGGTTAAAATCACACCGCACCGGCTTGAATATGATGTAGAGGCGGTAGTGAAGAGGTTACAGCGAGAGAAGTATCCACCTGTTTACAGTGAGATGTACCGGCTCGGGCGCAAACTGAACTGACTCTTTTTCTGCAGGAATCCCATTCTTCTTTACCCACTGGAAACGAAATAATCTGGTCTTCGCATTCAAGAAGCCGTACCATGCACGATGTAGATTGTAGAATTGTTCCTGAATAATTTTTAATAAAGCAGCCCTGATGAACAAGAATAAAAAGAAGATTGAACTGTTGGAAGAGACCGCACGTAAATCCCTCAAGAACCCCAAGAGTCCAAAGACAACTGCCATTTACGTAAAAGAGGAACAGCTCGACTATGAGATTGAATTGCATAGACTGCAGATTGAGCTGCAGAAGATGCAGGACTGGATGGTGGAGAGCGGAACGAAAGTACTGGCCATCTTCGAGGGACGCGATGCCGCTGGAAAGGGGGGAACCATCAAGCGAATCACCGAGCAGCTCAACCCCCGCAACGTGCGGGTAGCAGCCTTGCCCAGACCCAGCAGCAGGGAGGAGAAGCAGTGGTATTTTCAACGGTATATTGATCACTTACCCGCTGCAGGTGAGTTTGTTCTCTTTAACCGGAGCTGGTACAACCGGGCAATGGTGGAACCGGTTATGGGGTTCTGCAGTGAAGATCAGTACAACCGCTTTCTCAAGAACGTGCCCCTGCTTGAAGAAATGCTGATCAAGGACGGCCTCAAACTCTTCAAATTCTACCTCTCGGTAAGCAGAAAAGAGCAGAAAGAACGCTTTGCAGCCCGCCATAAAGCCCCTCTGAAATATTTCAAGATCTCCGCCATAGACGAACGGGCACAGGAGCTGTGGGATCAGTATTCAATACGCAAATTTCAGATGCTCACCGCCACCGACCGGCTTAACACTCCGTGGACCATAATTCGTTCCGATAACAAAAAAAGAGCCCGTATCAACTGCATCAAACAAATCCTCTCCTCTCTGGATTATAAGGGCAAGCCGTCAGATGGTTCAATTACCCCCGACCCTGAAATCATTATCCCGGGATCGGTGGAACTGCGCCTGATGGAAGAGAACATGATGCATATGGACAAACTGCCGGGCTGAGCCACAGGCCCCCGGAAGACAATCAACTCTTAATACTGGATAATCATGAACCTTCAAGATTTTGCCCAACCGGGCATTCTCAGCGACCCGGGCACCTTTGCCCACTATCTCACTTACGTCATGCGTGAAGAAGCGCTCGACACCATCGAAGGCCTCAGCGACCAGCTCGCTGCCGTCCTTGGCATTGAAAAGGCAATCCGCCAGAAGGATCTCAGCGCCCGCCTCACCGTCTCCATCGGAATATCAGCGTCAGCCTGGAATATTGTCTTCCCCGACATTCAGCGTCCCAGGGAACTGCGCCCTTTCCAGGCAATGGCGGACGGGCCACGGGAGTTTCCAGCAACACCGGGGGATATCTTTATCATGATCAAATCGGAGCGCATGGATCTCAACTTCCAGGCAGCCCGCTACATCAACGGCATCCTTGCATCAATCTCCGAACTTACTGAAGACATTCAGGGCTTTCGCTATCTCGATAACCGCGACCTGATCAATTTTGTTGACGGCACCGAAAATCCACAGGGTATTGATCGCAACATCGCTGTCCTGGTCAATGACGATGCCGATATCCATCGGGGGGGCAGTTACCTGACTGTACAGCGCTACATTGACCATCTTGATCTATGGGAAAAAGAGGCTCAGGAGTATCAGGAACAGGTAATCGGCCGCAGCCGCATGGACAACGTGGAAATGCCGGACAGCGTTAAACCGCCCTGGGCACACACAGCCAAAAGCAAAGTGGAAGACGAGGGCGAAGAGCTCAAAATGTTCCGCCAGAACCGCCCCTGGGGCAATGTCAGTGAGCACGGCACCATGTTCATCGGCTTTGCCGCCAGCCCGGCGGTAATTGAGACCTCTCTTGATCAGATGATTACCGCAAGTGAAGACGGCACGTATGACCGTCTGCTGGATTTTGCCTCCGCGCAGACCGGCTGCAATTTTTTCATGCCTTCTAAAACCCTGCTGGATGAGCTGTAAAAAAGGCTGTACACCAAAGCAACAACAGGATCACCCAAAGCTCTTCCTTTTTTAAGGAAGAGCTTTTTTGTCATTATATTATGGGGAGTTTGAATAATCTGGGATTTCGTTCACGTTCGAGGCACAGAATAAAATTAAAAGCAGTATCCGCGACCACAATGGTATGGCCCGGTATACCACTGTAGATACGCCTTTTTTTACGCATTCTGGAAAAATTCCTGAAGAGAAAACCCGGAATATTTTGCACGGTCATGTCTTTCCCTTTGTTGCAGTGTAAAAAAAAGTGCAAAAACAGAGAAAACTTTACTATCATTATTTTCCAGGGCTGTTTCTATTCAGTCACAAAGAAATAATGCCATCATTTTCCCTTTTTCAAACCCTCCGGGAGATATCATGAAACACATTCCAATCAGTCACAGAAACAACAAATCTCTGCGCACCCTGCTTATTACCGGAATCACCTCCTGCATGCTCTTCGGTTGCAATACCATTACTCCCGGAGCTGGAGGGACAGCCATCTCCGGCGGAACAGGAGGTGCCACCAGTGTCGGCGCCAACGCCAGTCTTGAACACTGTTCACAGTCTCTCGGAACCATTGCCATCGACGATGGCCGTGACCAGAGCTGGTATGCAGGTTTCTACCGTGCCACCAGCGTCACCACCGTTGAACCGCTGATTCGTCTCGCCGTGCAGCAGTCGAACTGCTTCGTGATCACGTCTGCCGGAAATATCCGCACCGACGACCGCCTGTCAAGAATTACCACTAAACAGCGCGACTCCGGAGAATATCGAGCAGGATCTAAACAGCAGAAGGGACAGCGGGTCGCCGCAGACTATTACCTTGAACCTTCTATTGTCATCAGCAACTCCTCAGTCGGCGGGGTTTCTGGAACCGTGGGCGGCGTACTTGACGGAGTTCTTGGCACCCGTGGTCTCTTCGGCTCGGTGGGCGGCGGTCTCGATGTTAAATCCTCCGTAGTTACCCTCTCCCTTATGGATATTCGCTCCGCAGTACAGATTGCAGCCGCTGAGGGCAGCGCCACCTCCAACAATTATGGTGCAGCCCTCGGTATCTTTGGCCGTAAAGGCGGTGGAGCGCTGTCGGGATACCAGACAACCCCTGCCGGGAAAGCGACTGTTGCCGCCTTCCTCGACGCCTATAACACAATGGTCCGTTCCCTGCGAAGCTATAAAGCTCAGAGCGTGGAAGGCGGCCTCGGCACCGGCGGCACGCTTCACGTTAATTGAGAGGATATCTCATGAGAAAAATCCTGTGTATTCTGCTGGCAGCGCTGCTTCTGCTTATCATCGGCTGTGCTCCGAAAATGGAAACCACCGGGGTAATAACCCACGGGGAAGCAGAATCAGCCGGCACGGATTCCATTACGGCACTGCGTCAATTTGCCGACACTGACCCGGCCGCAGCCTGTGACCTCGGTCTGCGCTATCTGCGCGGAGACGGGGTCCCGCAAGACTCATGGAAGGGGGTTGCAAGTCTGCGGGCAGCAGCAGAACACGGTGACCTGCAGGCTCAGGCTGCTCTCGGTAAAATATATCTCTCAGGTCTGGAAGAGATGGGCTCCGATCCAATGGAGGCCACCAAATGGCTGCGCCTCGCAGCTGACCAGGGGGACAGCCAGTCAAAAGCACTGTTGAAAAAGGCGGAAGAAGCACGAAAGGCAGGGCTCAAGGGCTACACTGCCCCCTCCTCTTATGGCTACAGTCCACGCTGGTACTGGCAAGCCCCCTATCGCTACAAATGGAACAATGGTCTGTGGACAGCCCCCTGATGTTACCCTGACACCCTGTAAAAAAAGAGGGGACA
>JBFHIO010000107.1:0-6215 GCA_041596435.1 Desulforhopalus sp.
ATAGAGAATAATGGTCCAGGGAGGTATCCCTTGAAGAAGGATATCCGCCACCAGCCAGACAAGAAAGCTGACACCCGCGTTAAATACCGCTCCTCCGAGAGTAACCCAGGGGAGAATCTCCAGAGGGAAAATAACCCTCTTAACGTAATTAGCGTTATTAAGAATGAGGTTTGGCGCCCGGTTAACACATTCTGCGAAGAGATTGAAAACCATGAGACCAGAAAAGAGAATAAGGGCAAATTCAGTCTTGGAATCGCTTCCCCCAGGCCATCGTGCTTTGAAAACCACGCTAAAAACGAATGTATAGACTGCCAGCATGAAGATCGGTTGAAAAAGCGACCACAGCACCCCGAGGGCAGAACCGCGATAGCGACCGATAACCTCACGCTGCACGGACTTCTTCAAAAGATAGCGGTTTCGCCACAGACTGGCTCCCATCTCTCGAAAACTCATCGAAAAATCCTGCATCGATCAACTCCTCGTTTTACGTCTCGGGAACAAAACGGGCATCCAGATATTACAGGATACTCTGAAAAGAACATTCTCTGGGAAAAATACAAAAAAAAACCGAATTCAACCTTGACGCATGGCGGCTGAATTCGGGCTATATCGCAATCAAGTTTCCACTTGGCTGTTTTTACTGGTGGCGATGCAGGGAATCGAACCCCGGACACTGCGGATATGAGCCGCATGCTCTAACCGTCTGAGCTACATCGCCATAGGACATGATGAGGTGATTTTTTTACCGTATCGGCGATACGGTGTCAAGGATTTTCTCAGAACAAAGCAGATTGAGAACCTGATGTTCTCTAAAATTAAAGGCCCCCCGACAAAATGTCGAGGGGCCTTTAAATGAAAGCGGTTAAACCTGGGAGCAAATTACATCATGCCGCCCATGCCGCCCATACCACCCATGCCGCCCATACCTGCAGGCATTCCGCCACCAGCAGGAGCGTTTTCTTCAGGGATTTCAGCGATCACGCACTCAGTGGTCAGCAGCATGCCAGCAACAGATGCCGCATTCTGCAGTGCCGTACGGGTAACCTTGGCAGGATCAATGACACCAGCTTTGATGAGGTCTTCAAACACCTCAGTGGCGGCATTAAAGCCATTGGGTCCTTTAAGTTTTTTCACAGCATCAACAATAACAGAACCTTCACGGCCTGCGTTGTTGGCAATCTGACGAACCGGCTCTTCGAGGGCACGAAGCAGGATTTCTTTACCAGTCTCTTGCTCACCGACAAGTTTCAACGCGTCGAGAGCCTCAAGGCAACGGATATAGGCAACACCACCACCAGGAACGACACCTTCTTCAACAGCAGCACGAGTTGCGTTCAGAGCATCTTCAACACGGGCTTTTTTCTCTTTCATTTCAATCTCGGTAGCAGCACCGACATTGATCACTGCAACCCCGCCGTAGAGTTTAGCCAAACGTTCCTGCAGTTTTTCACGGTCATAGTCAGAGGTGGTGTCTTCGATCTGTTTACGAATCTGGTTAACACGGGCCTCAAGTTTCCCTTTGTCGCCGGAACCATCAATGATGGTGGTGTTATCTTTATCGACAACAATACGTTTGCAGGTACCGAGGTCTTTAACAGTAACGTTTTCCAGTTTGATACCAAGGTCTTCTGTAACAACCTGGCCACCAGTAAGAACTGCGATGTCTTCCAGCATTGCCTTGCGGCGATCGCCGAAGCCCGGAGCTTTAACAGCAGCAACATTAAGAGTGCCACGCAGTTTGTTAACAACCAGAGTTGCCAGAGCTTCACCGTCTACATCTTCAGCGATGATGAAGAGACCTTTACCCATTTTGGCAACGGACTCAAGCACCGGAAGAAGGTCTTTCATGTTGCTGACTTTCTTCTCAACGAGCAGAATGTAGGGATCTTCCATGCTGACTTCCATGCGATCAGGATCAGTCACGAAGTAGGGAGAGAGGTAGCCGCGATCGAACTGCATACCTTCAACAACGTCGAGGCTGGTCTCCATGGACTTGGCCTCTTCAACGGTGATAACACCCTCTTTACCAACTTTGTCCATAGCCTCGGCAATAATGTTACCGATGGTCTCGTCGCTGTTGGCAGAGATAGTACCAACCTGTGCAATCTCTTTCTGCTCTTTGGTGGGAGTGGCAATTTTTTTCAGTTCGCCGACAACACAGGCAACACCTGCATCAATACCACGTTTGATTTCCATCGGGTTGCCACCAGCAGCGACCAGACGTACGCCTTCGGTGTAGATGGCCTGAGCGAGAACGGTGGCAGTGGTAGTACCGTCACCAGCGACATCAGAGGTCTTGGAAGCAACTTCCTTGACCATCTGCGCACCCATGTTTTCAAACTTGTCTTTTATTTCAATTTCTTTGGCAACGGTTACACCATCTTTGGTGATGGTCGGTGCGCCATAGGATTTTTCAATGAGGACGTTACGGCCCTTGGGACCGAGGGTAACTTTAACTGCATTTGCAAGGGTGTTTACCCCGGCAAGGACAGATTCACGGGCTTTCACGCCGTATTTAATTTCTTTTCCAGCCATTTTAGACTCCTTTATCTGTAGATCGTTGTTTTTCTATCAAAAGCCAATAATTACTCAATAATACCGAGGATATCATCTTCACGCATAATGAGATAATCGTCGCCATCGATTTTAACGTCGGTTCCACCATATTTGGAGAAAAGGACCTTATCTCCAGCAGTGACCTGCATGGCAACGCGTTCGCCATTGTCACCGGCTTTACCGGGACCTACAGCAACAACTTCACCCTCAGCGGGTTTTTCTTTGGCACTGTCCGGAATAATGATTCCGCCTGCAGTTTTTTCTTCTTCTGCGAGTCGTTTCACCAGAAGACGATCGTTCAAAGGACGAATTTTCATTACAACCTCCTACCTGCTATTTGATTTACTTGTGGGCCCCGCAGGCATTCCTGCGAAGCGAGTTCAAAGTTTCTTCCGATATCCGGAGATTCTTCCTTTTGCGGTGGAAAATATAGGCAACCCAAAACAAAAATCAAGGGAAGGAAAAGAAGAATGCCCCATTTTGTAATCCCTGAGACGAGAAAAGGCCCTGTCCTTTCACATAATCGCGAAAAAACAGAGCCTTAATTGTTCGAGTAGAACTAAAAGTCTGCTCAGTTTACCTTCATCACCCACTTGAAGGGATCTTCTCGTTCACCGTGTTGAATTTCCTGCAACTCGGTGTAGAGTCTCTCGGAGAGTGCACCGACCTTGTTGTCGTTGACGCTGTAACTTTTTCCTTTGTAAAAAAGTTCACCAACGGGGGAAATCACCGCAGCGGTACCAGTGGCGAAAACCTCTTCGAGGTCACCACTTTCCGCACCTTCAATTACCTCATCAATGCTCACTGGCCGTTCCACGGCCTTCACACCAAAGCTGTCCGCCAGCTTGAGGGTAGAATCACGGGTGATCCCGGGAAGAATTGAACCGCTGAGTGCGGGAGTTACCAGTTCATCTTTGAACTTGAAAAAGATATTGGAGGTCCCGACCTCTTCCACATACCGGTGCTCTTTGGCGTCAAGCCACAGGACCTGTGAATAGCCTTCTTTCTTGGCAATCTCTGACATGTAGATGGAGGCCGCATAGTTCCCTGCCGCCTTCACGTTACCTACACCGCCCTTCGCCGCACGGGTATATTCATCACTGACATAGATTTTGGTCGGGTTAAAGCCTTCTTTGTAGTAAGCTCCAACGGGAGTGAGAATAATGTAGAAGTAATAGAGATCTGCCGGCTGCACACCAAGTGCCGGTTGTGCAGCGATCATCGTCGGGCGCATATAGAGCGCGGAACCGTATTCGGTGGGGACCCAGTCCCTCTCCAGATAGACCAGTGCCTTCAATGCCCTGATCACCTGGTCCACCGGAAAACGTGGCATGCACATCCGTTGTGCCGAATTGTTCATCCGTTCGAAGTTTTTCTCCGGGCGGAAGAAGTAAAGCTGGCCATCTTCATTTTTGAAAGCCTTCATACCTTCAAAAATTGCCTGGGCATAATGGAAAACGAGGGCGGCAGGATCCATGGAAAAGTTCTGATACGGGCAGATCTTCGCATCATGCCAACCCTTCTCCCGGCTCCATGTCATGCGGAACATGTGATCGGTGAAATACTTGCCAAAACCAAGATTTGACGGATCGGGCTTTCTTTTTATTTCGTTTTCCGTGCACTTCTCTACCGCGACTTCAATTTCATCCCACATTGTTTCCTCCAACTATTTTTCCTGTTTGCGTAATATATTGAAAGTAATATATAATTGTCTACAGGGAGTGATGTCCCAACTGTCTGTCCAGAGTATAAAAATACTTACCGCAGTTTTTATGAAATGCAACTCAAATTCCTGTTAACCCTCAAGCTCCGTTGAAAATTTCGGCTTTTCAAGGAGCCTCTACCTCAAATAGACACAACATGCAGAAACCCCTCCCTTCTCAACCACCCCTGCGGGTTAACAACTATTTTCTGCTCGTCTTCGGTCTCGCCATTTTTCTCTTTGGTCAGCTGCTCTGGCCCTTCTGGTCGATTCTGGTGCTCGCTTTCCTGCTCACCAATCTCTTCCGCCCTCTCTACCTTTTTTTCAATCGCAGACTTTCAGAAGGATTCGCCTCCTTTCTCACCTGCCTGCTGATTATCGCAATCGTTTTCATCCCCCTCACTTTCTTCGTCACCAGTCTGACAGATGAAACGCTCAGCCTCTATAAATGGGGTCGCGACAGCCAGGTGGCATTGAAGCTGCAACAGTACCTGCAGGAGAGCTCCAGCGTACATCGGGTGCAGACTCAGCTCAAAGAAATGGGATTTACCATTGAGACCAACCAGCTTATCGACGGCTTCACCTATCTCGTCAAGCGCAGTGGTTTCTTCCTCTACTCGCAGGCACAGAGCTGGGCCACCAATGTGCTCCAGTTTCTCTTCTCCTTTTTTATCATGATCCTCGTGATCTTCTTCCTCCTCATCGATCAGCCCCGCCTGATCGCGTATATGGTGAAAATTTCCCCTCTGCCCGAAGAGGACAACCGCCTGCTCATTGCCCGTTTCCAGGAGATCGCCAACGCCATTCTCAAAGGCAATGGCATCTGCGGTTTAATTCAGGGAGTCCTCGGTGGACTGATTTTCTACATTCTGCACCTCAACTCCCCCCTGCTGTGGGGGTCGGTGATGACAGTTCTCGCGTTTCTCCCCATCTTCGGCATCGGCCTTGTGATGGTACCCACCGCCCTTTTTCTCGCTATCTCCCAGAGCCTGTCCCTCGGCCTTTTTGTACTGCTCTACTACGCCATACTCTCCTTCACCATGGAATACCTGATTAAACCAAAATTGGTGGGAACCGAAGTGAAGATGCATACCCTGCTGGTCTTCCTCAGTATTATTGGCGGGCTGAGCGTCTACGGCATTATGGGCATCATCTATGGCCCGCTGATCATCACTGCATTTCTGACCCTCTCCGACATGTATCTAAAACGGTATGTGGCAACAAAAGGGGATGAAGGAGATCAGGAACAAAACGGTGAAAGCCCCGGCACGACGGAGAAAGATGTAAGCTGACCCTTTGAGCTGCAACCGGGTGAGACGTTCAGATAAAACTTCAGATAAAGCCAGACCTGCGTGAAAGAGACCAGCGGCTTTCATGCTGACGGTTTTTTTATGATTGGAATCAATCCCCCAAAAGAAGGCACTGAACAGAGAGTGTTGGCCACACTGCGGATAAAAAAAACCCGGTTCGCATTCCGCGAATCGGGTTTTTTTTACTTTTTGAAGCGATTATTATGCTGTGCGGGAAAGCTGACGCACATCAAGGCCAAGAGCTTTGGCGACCTTTTCAAGGGTCTGTTTACGATTCTTTGTCCCTTCTTTTTCAATCTGGGCAATGGCAGACTGAGTCATTCCCATCTTCTCAGCAAGTTCGCGCTGGGTAATCTTTAAATGCTTCCGCCAGGCGGCGATAAGCGAGATTCCGGTTTTCAGGCGAAGACTCATAATTTCATAGGGAATGTAAATTGCGTCCGCCTCTTCCCCGGTAATCTCAAGCCACTTCTCATACGGAATTACCGCGAAAACCGGCTTGTCACCATCTTTAATTATTTGAACTTCGCAAGGAATATCCATCTTCTAATCGTCTCCTGAAAATCAACCCACTTCCATCTATGCGGTTTTTCATGTAAATTTCACTATAGTAAGCACTGTTTTTTACAAAACTCACTTTGTTTAAA
>JBFHIO010000108.1:0-6178 GCA_041596435.1 Desulforhopalus sp.
AGGGTGACATCGTCGCCGGATTCCAGTCCGACGCAGGCCATGCTCAGCCCGAGTTCGACCAGTTCGGCAAGTTCCTCATCGCTTTTGAAACGTATGGATTTCACATTGGCGTAGGTGGCAACGCGGGCAAGTCCAGGCAGACGTTGGCGGATGGCGCGAAGAATCTCTACCAGCTTCGCCTGTGGCACGACGAGGGCATCGCCGTCGCAGAGAAAGAGCTTGCGGTGATGCGGGAAATGGGCCGCAGCGAAGTCGATATCCGCCATGATGGTGTCCATATTTTTGACGGTAAAGCGCTTGTCACGATACATCTCACAGAAAGTGCAGCGGTTGTGAGAGCAGCCGGTGGTGATCTGCAGAAGGATGGAGTTCGCTTCACTCGGCGGGCGGTAGACAGTACCTTCGTAATGCATGGTTTCAGCCTTTTCCTGTGGAAAGTTTTTTAATAGCGGAGAGGTGGAGCAGGGCCATGTTGGCGATGGTCAGGCCGAAGATCCCCGGGATGGTTGGCAGGCTGCCGAGGATATTGCGCCCTCGTCCCTTGTCGGTAAACTCCTCCTGTTCACCGATGCCTCCCGCTGGAGGTTCTGTGGAGTAGACGGAGGCGATACCGCTGTCGATTCCGCGCCGTCGCAGTCTCCGGCGGACATGGCGCGCCAGTGGACAGCCGGTAGAGGAAAAAAGATCGCCGCTGCGGATCGCACCGGGGTCGGTGCGCAGGGCCGCGCCCATGGAGCTGATGACGGGGATCTGTCGGCGGGAGGCTGCTTCGAGCAGGTCGGTTTTGGGATTGAGGGAATCGATGGCGTCGATCAACAGGTCTGGAGGCGGAGTGAGAATTGTCTCGAGGGTCTCTTTACGGCAGAAGATTTCTTCGGTCTGGACCTCACAGGCGGGATTTATTTCAGCAATTCGCGCTGCGGCGAGACTCACCTTGGTGGCACCGAGGGTGGTTTCGAGGGCGAGGAGCTGGCGGTTGATGTTACTCGCCGCGATGCGGTCAAAATCGATGAGTCGCAGGCTGCCGACTCCAGCGCGGGCGAGGGCTTCAACGGTATAACCGCCCACCGCGCCGATGCCGACTATGGTAACGCGGCTCTCGCTCAGACGGCCGAAGGCTTCTTCGCCGAGGAGCAGGCGGGTGCGGGCAAAGCGGTCTGTATTTGTCTCAGTCATGGGAACCTTGAATAACCAGTTTTTCGTTCATCTTCTTCGTTACAGTCAAAAATTTATCCTCGAAGGCAGGCGCTGGACTCCAGGTAAGCGCAGACTCCGTTATCAATAACACCGGTGATGAACGGTACGCCGATATGAGTACCTTCACGAAATTCTTTTCAAAAAGGATCATGGAAATTTTCGCTAATCTATCAGCTGTAACAGGGGACGGCAATGAAAACCAGTCTTGATGACCTCTCTACCTGGAGTAGATACCGCAGTCGTCTCTGCCGCAGCTGTGTGGGCAACTGCTGCCGTCTTGCCGTGGAGGTTCGCGCGGAGGATTTGATTCGCCTGGGGTTGATGGAGGAGATGGAGATGGAAGAGGATCTGAAATATGTCGCCCGCAGGCTGATGAAGTCTGGAGAGGTGGCGCATTTTCACAGCCGGAGTGGGGTCTTCACTCTGAGTCGTCGAGCCAGTGGTGACTGCATCTTTCTCGATGAAATCACCCGTAGATGCACGGTTTATGAGACGCGCCCGGAGACCTGCCGTAACCACCCGCAGGTTGGACCGCGCCCCGGCTGGTGCGCGTATGAGAAGAAGACTCAGGAGTGACGTCTCTTCGGGGCAAGATAAAAGCGGTAATAACCGATGAGATTTGAGCAGAGAAAAACGCTTTCTACTACCACTGCTCCCGGGGAGCCGGCGAGGATATTGTGCCCCAGCCAGCAGAGAGTTCCGGGGAATATGAACAGGCGCAGCCGTTTATCCTCGCGCTGAAATGCTCCGAGGTTGCAAATGGCCGAGCCTCCCGCGGCCAGCAGTGACAGCGGGCCCTCCCAGGTGAAGGTGGTAATGACTGCGATCACTGCGACAAAAAACCAGGCGAGCCGCATGTTCACGGTGTAGCAGCTGATGGCGAAACGGACTGTGGCAAAGAGCGCAAGGGCGGCGGCTGTCCAGTGGCCGAGCAGAGCGAAGTGCAGGGCGAGGGTGCTGCTGGAGAAAATGAAGCACAGGAGAATGTGACCTCTTTGCTTCATTTGAAAAGATGTTATATCAGAGCAGAGTGTGAGCCCGGTGAGGATTTGTGAGAGGATGAAAGGTGACATGGCAGCTCCGCAGAAGGGCCTCGGGAAAGAGAAAGGGTTTGTAAACATCATTATCTTTGACATTTTTGTGGGCAATTGGGTATATCTGTGGAGGCAATATTTTCACACTTAACGAAAAAGAGAGAAATGACAATTGATTATGCCCTTTCCGTGGAAGGGGTGCACAAGAATTTTGGACGTAACGAGGTACTGAAGGGGATTGATCTCTCCGCCAGTCGGGGTGAGGTGATCTCTGTTCTTGGATCATCCGGTTCGGGGAAATCTACCCTGCTGCGCTGTATCAATCTGCTTGAGATCCCGGATCGCGGTGTTATCCGCGTCGGGGGAGAAGAGGTGCAGATGAAAACTTTGCGGCATGGCAGTGTTCCGGCTGACATGCGCCAGGTGGAACGTATTCGCTCGAAACTGGCGATGGTCTTCCAGCAGTTCAACCTCTGGTCGCACATGACCATCCTTGAGAATGTCATGGAGGCACCGGTGCATGTTCTTAAGCGCGACCGGGGAGAGGTCCGCAAAATGGCGATTCATTATCTCGAGAAGGTTGGTATCGGTGACAAGCTGCACGTCTATCCCATCCATCTCTCCGGCGGGCAGCAGCAGCGGGCGGCCATCGCCCGGGCACTCTGCATGGAGCCGGAGGTAATACTCTTTGACGAACCGACCTCGGCGCTTGATCCTGAGCTGGTGGGGGAGGTCCTGCAGGTTATGCGTGACCTTGCTCTTGAAGGGCGGACGATGATTGTTGTGACCCACGAACTTGGTTTTGCCCGGGAGGTCAGTTCCCGTGTTATTTTTCTCGAAAAGGGGCTGATCATGGAAGACGGGACCCCGGAAAATGTTTTTGAACGGCCGGAGACGGATCGTTTCCGTAACTTTGTTGCCGCCATGATGTAGGGGTTATACGGGGAAATATTGAGATTCATCCCGTTCCTGCAGAATATATGTCAACCAGAACTCAGGAGATTGTAATGAAAAGAATTGCCGTATTTCTCTGTTGCTTCTTTCTTGCCCTCAGTTTTACTGCGACCTCTTTCGCCAAAGATTGGAAGAAGGTACGGGTTGCCGTGGAAGGTGCCTATCCCCCATTCAGTTATATCCAGCCCGATGGCAGTATTGAGGGCTTTGATATTGATATCGCCCACGCCCTCGGCGAGGCCATGGGGGTGGAGATTGTCCTCGTGCAGCAGAACTGGGATGGCATGATTCCCGGCCTGCTCGCCCGCAAATATGATGCCATTATTGCCTCAATGTCGATTACCGAAGAGCGCCGCAAAAAGGTAGGTTTCACTGATAAATATTACCAGACTCCGGTAAAATTTATAGCGAAGAAGGGAACATATTCCAATTTCACCGAGGATGATCTCAGGGGAAAAACCATCGGCGTGCAACGGGAGACTATTCACGATAAATATCTCACCGCCCAATATGGTAAAGATGTAAAGATCAAGCGTTACGGCAATCTTGATGAGGCCTACCTTGATATTACCGCCGGTCGTCTCGACCTGATTATCGCCGACAGCGCGGCGCTCTACACAGGCTTCCTCACCAAAGAGAATGGCAACGATTATGAATTTGTCGGTCCCGACATGCTGGATGAGAAGTGGTTTGGTGAAGGTGTGGGGATTGAAGTGCGGAAGAACAATACGAAACTCGCCGAGATGTTCAACAAAGCGATTCAGACCATTCGCGCCAATGGTGAGTATAAAAAGATTCAGGATAAATACTTCAACTTCAATGTTTATGGGAAATAAGACGATGGAATTCCGTCGTTGCACTGCCGTCGGGTCACAGGACTCTGACGGCAGTTCCTCTTCCCGCAGACTGCCCTGCGGGAAGTTTTCCCTTCGCTTTCCTTCCTTCCCTTGAACATGTTTACACTCTATGGCTACGGCCACACAATTCTTGATGGTGCTGTGCTCACCCTTGAGGTCTGCTTTGCTTCCCTGGGCGTTGCGGTACTGCTCGGCATGCTTGGTGCACTTTCAAAGCTTTCGCCGCGGCCTCTTCTTTCGCTGCCGGCAAAACTTTATACCACTGTGGTCCGCGGTATTCCCGATCTCGTGCTGATGCTCATCGTCTTTTATGGCGGGCAAATGCTGGTAAACTCCATCGCCGAAAAGTTTGGCTATGAGGAGTATATCGACGTTAATCCTTTTATCGCCGGTGTGCTTACCATCGGTTTTATTTTCGGTGCCTATATGACTGAGACCTTCCGGGGGGCCATCCTTGCTGTCAATCCCGGTCAGCTGGAGGCGGGGCGAGCCTACGGGATGACCGGCCTGCAGATCTTTTCCCGTATCCTCCTGCCGCAGATGATGCGCCATGCTCTGCCGGGTTTTGGCAACAACTGGCTGGTGTTGACCAAGGCAACGGCCCTGGTTTCCATCATCGGACTCAACGATATGGTACAACGGGCATCGCTCGCCTCGGGGGCGACTCACAAACCCTTTGTTCTTTACGGGGCGGTGGCAATTAACTACCTGCTGCTTACGACTGTCTCTATCATCCTGCTGAAATATCTTGAGAAGAGATATTCTGTTGGATTCAGCAGGGAGATGTAAATGGATTTTTCGATTATTCAGGAAAGCTGGCCAATTTACTTTGACGGCTTGATTACCACCGTCTGGCTTACCGTTGCTGCCCTCGTTATCGGCCTGCTGCTCGCTGTTCCCCTGGCGGTGGTCCGGGTACAGGGCGGTGCGCTGGCTCAGGCTCCGATCCGTGCTTTTGTCTACTTCTTCCGCGGTACTCCCCTGTTGATTCAGATGTTTCTCATCTACTATGGTCTCGGACAGTTTCAGTGGATGCAGCAGAGTGTGCTCTGGTCGCTTTTCAGCGAGGCATGGTTCTGTGCCCTGCTGGCTTTTGCGCTCAACACCTGTGCCTACACCGTGGAGATCATCCGCGGGGCAATTGTTGCAACCTCTCCCGGAGAGATTGAGGCGGCCCGGACCTGCGGCATGTCGCGCATGCTGATGCTGCGGCGCATCATTCTGCCGAGTGCCTTTCGCCGGGCTCTGCCGGCCTACTCCAACGAGATGATCTTCATGCTTCACGGTACGGCTCTCGCCAGTACGGTTACTATCGTCGATATTACCGGTGCGGCGCGGATCATTCAATCACGTTACTACAGCCCGTGGGAAGCTTTTCTCACTGCGGCACTGCTCTATATGTGCCTCACCTTTACCATCGTCTTTTTTGTTCGCAGACTGGAAAAACGCTGGCAGGGTCACCTGCTTCCCGAACGGGTTACGGATTTCGAATGAGGCTGAGATATGTCTTCCAGAGATTTTTTTTCGAGGGTTGAGGAAAATCCTGCATTTCATGGTATAAATAAAAGAGATTTGAAATAATTCTGGAACAAGAGATTCTGACCTGTAAATTTTACATGGAGAGCTCCCATGGCAATTATAACTATCTCCCAGGGCACCTTCAGCCGGGGGCGTTACGTGGCGAAAAAACTGGCCAAACGCCTCGACTATCAATATCTCTCCCGCAACCTGCTGCTGGAGACGAGTGAAGAGTTTTCAGTGCCGATGAAGCGTTTGCGGCGGGCGATTCACGATGCACCCTCCATGCTGGAACGCTTCAGCAGTGAAAAAAATCACTATCTCAGTCTCTTCCGCGCTGTTTTCCTGCGCCACATGGTTCGCGACAACATCGTGTACTGCGGTATGGCCGGTCACTTCCTCGTACCGAATATCCGTCATGTCTGCAAGGTACGGGTGATTGCTGATGTTGAGAGCCGGATACACAAAAAAATGGAGGATGAAGGGCTGACGGATGAGCAGGCGCGTTATCTGATTCATAAGGATGACGATGCCCGCCGGCGCTGGAGCCTGGCCATTTTCGGCAGGGATACCTGGGACAGCAGCGTCTATGATGTGGTTATCAATATTGATACCATC
>JBFHIO010000109.1:0-6175 GCA_041596435.1 Desulforhopalus sp.
GCCGGTCTTACGGTCTATGTCGTTGTAGCGGTAGAGAATCGTTGCCCATGCGCCCTTGGAAAGGACTTCCTTGCCCGTTTCTTTAACGATGAGAACATCATCTTCCTCATAGTTCATGGTGAGATCATCAATTGTTTCGTTCATGCTTTCTCCTTAAATAACGCCGGACAGGTGTGTTTTGGGAATTCACATCCTGCCCGGCAGGTCTGGTTAATTACGCTCTCCTGCAAGAGGTTTTGTAAACCAGCTGTCCTCAGGAGTAAAGAGTTTTACGACTTTCTGCTCGTGGTGAACGTCAATTCCGTACCGGTCCCCTCGACCACTACTTCACTTTCCGGGGGGAGCTCCCCATCAAGAAGCAGCATGGCAAGCGGATCCTCAAGTTCTTTCTGTATAGTCCGCTTCAGTGGTCGTGCTCCGAAGGTCGGGTCGTACCCGTGTTCTGCCAGAAGTTCTTTGGCGGAGTCCTTGAATGTGATGGTTATTTCCTGGCCAGCCAGCCGTTTGGCCAGTTTTCCGAGCTGGATATCAGCAATAGCGATAATATCCTCTCTCTCCAGTTTGTCGAAGATAATCGTTTCGTCAATTCGGTTGAGGAACTCCGGTTTAAACTTGCTGAAGAGCATCTGGTCGATCTCTTTCTGTACTTCCGCGCGGTTCCGCCCCTCCTCATTCATGCTCATGATGAGACTGGAGCCGAGGTTGGAGGTCATAATCATGATAGTGTTCTTGAAGTCCACCGTCCGCCCCTTGCCATCGGTCATCCGACCGTCGTCAAGAACCTGCAGGAGAATGTTGAAGACGTCAGGGTGGGCTTTCTCAATTTCATCGAAGAGGATGACAGAGTAGGGCCGCCGCCGTACAGCTTCCGTAAGATACCCACCTTCGTCATAACCTACATAGCCTGGAGGGGCCCCGATGAGTCGGGCGACGCTGTGTTTTTCCATAAACTCAGACATGTCGATACGAATCATCGCACCTTCATCATCAAAGAGGAAATCGGCAAGGCTCTTCGCCAGTTCAGTTTTACCAACCCCCGTTGGCCCCATAAAGATAAAGGAACCCAGCGGTCGATTCGGATCCTGCAGGCCGGCTCTTGCCCGACGCACTGCATTGGAAACTGCTTTGATAGCTGCTCTTTGACCTATGACTCTTTTTCCGAGTTCTGCCTCGGCGTTTATCAGTTTGTCTTTTTCGCCTTCAAGCAGCCTGTCTACCGGAATGCCGGTCCACTTGGCGACAATGGTTGCAATGTCTTCGGCGCTAACCTCTTCCTTGAGCATCATCTGCCCTTCCTGTACTTTGCGCAGAGCGGCGTTTGCGGCTTCAAGTTTCTTCTGGAGTTCAACCAGTTTGCCGTAACGGATCTCTGCGACTTTGCTCAGATCGCCGGTTCGTTCAAGGCGCTGGGCCTCTGCCTGTGCGGCATCAATCTCGCTTTTTACGCCGCGAATTGACTGGATGGTATCCTTTTCCAAAGTCCAGTGTGCCTTCATGGCATTGAGATTGTCCATGAGTTCGGCGAGCTTGCGTTTACTCTCTTCGAGACGTTTTTTCGAGGTGTCATCGCTCTCTTTTTTCAGCGCTTCCTGCTCAATCTCCAGTTTGATCTTCTGCCGTTCCAGCGCGTCAATTTCCACTGGCATGGAGTCAATTTCAATACGTAGTTGCGAGGCAGCTTCGTCTATAAGGTCGATGGCCTTGTCGGGCAGGAATCGATCGGTGATGTAACGGTTGGAAAGGGTGACGGCTGCAACGGTTGCGGAGTCTTTGATACGTACTCCGTGATGTACCTCGTACTTCTCTTTAATCCCTCTCAGAATGGCGATGGTATCCTCTTCACTCGGTTCCTGAATGAGTACTGGTTGAAAACGCCGCTCCAGGGCGCTGTCTTTCTCGATATATTTACGATATTCATCCAGCGTGGTTGCCCCGATGCAGTGGAGTTCTCCCCGCGCAAGGGCCGGCTTCAACATGTTGGAAGCATCCATGGATCCTTCCGCTGCTCCAGCACCGACCAGGGTATGAATTTCATCAATAAAGAGGATAATTTCACCGGCTTTTTCTTCCACCTCTTTCAACACCGCTTTCAACCGGTCTTCAAATTCTCCTCGGTATTTTGCCCCGGCAACAAGTGCTCCGAGGTCAAGGGTAATGACCTGTTTGTTATGCAGGCCGGAGGGGATGTCTCCTTCGACTATCCTCTGACTGAGGCCCTCGGCGATGGCGGTTTTCCCTACGCCTGGTTCACCAATAAGGATAGGGTTATTTTTCGTTCGCCGGGACAGCACCTGAATAATGCGGCGAATCTCTTCATCCCGGCCAATAACCGGGTCAATTTTACCCTGACGGGCCAGATCTGTAAGGTTTCTCCCGTATTTTTCCAGCGCCTGATATTTCTCTTCGGGATACTGATCGGTTACCCGGTGGGAGCCGCGGATCTGTGAAAGTGCCTGGAGAAAGTCCTCACTCTTAACGCCACTTCCCTTCAGGGAGGTGGCTGTATCTCCGCCGAATTGCAGAATGGCCATGAAGAGGTGTTCTCCACTGACAAAATCATCCTGCATCTTTTGGGCAATTTTGAAGGCCCCGTCGAACACCTTCTGCAGCTCGTTGGAGGCATAGACCTGACCTGCTCCTCCACCACTGACTTTGGGGATCTTCTCGAACTGCTTGTTCAAATCCATTAAAACCAGCGAGGGATCAGCCCCGAGCTTTTGCAGTACCGGCACCACGATTCCATCGGGTTGTTTCATCAACGCGATGGCAAGGTGGACAGGGCGAATCTCCTGGTGATTGTTGTCGCGTGCAAGCTGCTGTGCAGCCTGGACGGCTTCCTGAGATTTGACGGTAAATTTATCGAATTGCATAGTATCTCTCCTCTCAATAATTACTGGTTATTCCGACCTTCCTGGCGGTCGCAAACACATTCGTTAACAGAAGATAAAATAAGGAGAGGAAGGGTTGTGTCAAGAATTGTGTCAAAATATTGACACAAAAAAAGGCAGCTCCCGAGAGGGAACTGCCTTGAAAAAAAACAGCGGGTTTTCAGCAGGTGTTCAGCCGCAGGAACCGCATGACCCACAACAGCTGCTGCCACCAACCGGTTTCTCGGAGGTAATACCAAAGCCGGAGTTTGCACCTGCTTCCACATAGTCTACGGTAATATCACCAGTGGTTTCGAAGAGGTCTTCCTCAACGAGAAATTTCAAATTTTCCTTGTCATACGTCTTGTCATTGTCTTTGGCTTCATCCAGAGCCAGTCCCAGAGAAGGACCGCCACAGCCCCCCTGCATGAGTGCAATGCGCAGCGCGGACTCAATGCTGTTGTCTGCAAGGTATTCGGTCAATTTGGTAACTGCGAGATCTGTTACTATTAATTCTGCCATGATACATCCTCAATAAAAGAGTTTTTAAGAGCTGAATTCAGCCCCGTCTGACATCTCCTTTTTAAACCCTGAAGTTGAGCTCAAAAGAATGCCCGTTTCGGAGACAGTAGGATTCTTTGCAGGGTTCGCAAGCTTTTTTTGCGGAGTGCGAAAAGGGGGCGTCAGCTCAAGAAAGGGGGGTGGAGGAAACAGGGAATGGCAGAAATGATGCAGAAAAACGCAGATAATTTTACAAAAAAAAGGGGCAGCTCCCGGTGAGAGAGCTGCCCGCAAGACAGATGCCTTGCTACAACTTCTCAGCCGCAGGAACTGCATGAACCGCAGGAACTTTCAGCACCAACCGGTTTTTCGGAGGTGATCCCGAAACCGGAGCCCGGGCCTGCATCCACGTAGTCCACAGTGATATTTCCTGTGGTCTCGAAGAGAGTTTCTTCGACGAGGAATTTCAGATTTTTTTTGTCATAAACCTTATCGTTGTCTTTTGGCTCATCCAGAGCCAATCCCAGAGCGGGTCCGCTTCAGCCGCCCTGCATGAGCGCGATACGCAGCGCGGACTCAATACTGTTGTCCGCGAGGTATTCGGCCAGTTTGGTAACAGCGATCTCTGTTACTATCAATTCTGCCATGGTATATCCTCCAAAAATGGTTTTGAGAGCTGGCTACAGCTCCCTCCTGACATATCCTTTCAAAACCATATCTTTGATCTTAAAAAGTATGCTACTGTCTGTAACAATAGAATTTTTTGTGGAGTTCGCAAGCTTTTTTGTGTTGTGCACAAAGAGTGCCCCCTCGCTCTTTTAATTTTGCCCGGATATGAGTTAAAGTAGAAGAAGCGAAGCCGTGCAGTATTTGGCTCTGAAAAGGTTTTGTCCGGTATGTCGTGAAAAAGAATGTAATTCAACGGCTTATTCTGCACATACACAGTCACTGGTAACTTGATCAGGAGATTGCAGTAATGAAGAAAATTGTTATTTCTACCGGCGGCGGTGACGCACCGGGCCTCAACGCGGTTATTTATTCGGTCGTGCACAGCTGTTACAAACGGGGCTGGGAAGTATTCGGCAGCCGTAATGGTTATGGCGGCTTTCTCGATATGGATAATCTCGTTCGCCTCTATCCCAGAGATGTTGAGGGTATTTATAATCTGGGGGGAACTATCCTTGGTTCGACGAATAAGGGAAATCCTTTTGCCCGCCCGGTAACAAATCTGGCAGGGGAAGTACAGGTTCTTGATATCTCTGACAAGATTCTCAGAAATTTTCAGAGGATGGGATTTGACTGCCATATTGCCATCGGTGGAGATGGCAGCCTTGATATTGCCCATCGTTTTGCTCTGAAGGGAATGCCGGTGATCGGAGTTCCAAAGACCATCGACAATGACCTTGAGATGACAGAGCGTACCTTCGGCTTCGACACAGCCGTCTCTACCGCCACAGAAGCTCTTGACAAACTGCACTCCACGGCCAAATCCCATAACCGGGTGATGGTTGTTGAGGTCATGGGGCGTGATTCTGGCTGGATTGCACTCTATTCAGGTATTTCCGGCGGAGCTGATGTAATCCTGCTGCCGGAGATTCCCTTTGATATTGAGGCTGTGTGCAATAAAATTCTCGATAATGACCTGCGCGACAAACACTATGCCATTGTGGTTGCTGCGGAGGGTGCAGTGACCTGTGACGGGAAAGGTTTTAACAAAGGCAGGGGAGAGCTCGGACGCGCCGAAATGATTCTCGGCGGTGTTGCCGAATGGGTGGCCGAGGAGGTTCACAAACGTACGGAAAAAGATACCCGCTCCCTCGTTCTCGGGCATATTCAGCGCGGTGGTTCTCCAACAACCTATGACCGGTTGCTGGCTCTGCGCTTCGGGGCAGCCGCCGTTCGCATGGTGGAACGGAAACAGTTTGACCACATGGTAGCCCTGCGTGACTCCGAGATGGTGGCCGTGCCGATTGCCGAGGCGATCAAGCGGCGGAAGAAGGTTGATCTGGAGAGTGACAAAGTGATAACCGCCCGTGATATTGGTATCTGCCTTGGAGACCGGATCGGGGAAGAGGAACTGGAGTTCAATGCTGATGACTGATTTTCAGCAGGTTTATCAGCTCCTCTTTGACCATTACGGTCCTCAACACTGGTGGCCCGCCGACACGCCTTTTGAGATCCTTGTCGGAGCTGTTCTGACCCAGAACACCAGCTGGGGCAATGTGGAGAAGGCCCTTGCCTGTCTTCGTGAGAGGGGGCTGCTGGAGTATGAAACCTTTTCTCAGCTTGCTCCAGATGAGATTGCACCGCTTATTCGACCTTCAGGATACTATAATTTGAAGGCGCAGCGGTTACGCAATCTGATTAACCTTGTGGAGGAAGAGTATGGGGGGGATTTTGCTCTTTTTTGCAGGGGAGAGCTGTCCTCTCTGCGGGAGCAGCTTCTGGCGGTGAAGGGGATTGGGCCGGAGACGGCCGATGCGATAATGCTCTATGTCTGCAGGAGACCTTCTTTTGTGGTGGATACTTACACCCACCGTGTTTTTTCACGGCACTGCATGGTTGATGAGGAGAGTGACTACCACTCCATCCAGGAGCAGTTCGTTAACAACCTGCCGGAGGATACGGAGCTTTATGGTGAGTATCATGGCTTGATTGTACGGGTGGCAAAGGATTTCTGCAAAAAGAAAGCGCCTCTCTGTGAAGGATGTCCGCTGGAGGGGGTGCATCGCTGCTGGTAAGAATCTGGTACGGGATGTTGTCCCCGCACGTAGAGACAGGGCATGCCCTGTCTCTACGACACTTCA
>JBFHIO010000110.1:0-6119 GCA_041596435.1 Desulforhopalus sp.
AAAACACAAAGTTGAGGCGTGGGTACGCTATAACATCTGGGAAGGTCTCAGTGCACAGGTAGAAGGAGAATACAACTCGAAGCGCTACAGCGAAGACGACGGCAGCCGCATTGCTGAGGCCTTCACCGTGATCAATACTAAAATCGGGTATGAGTTCGCCGGAGGTCTCTCCGCCGAGGCAGGAATCGACAACCTTTTCGACAGGGATTACGCCCTGATGGAAGGATATCCTGAAGCGGGACGAACGTATTTTATCAACCTGCGTTATATCCTTTAAAATACTTTGAAGAGAGGATTACATCCCATGGACAGTGAAAAATTCACCGCTCTGCTGGTAGAGGCCGCTGCTTTCCACGGCCATCTCTGCGCCGGACAGGTTATAGGCGTACGCATGGCCATGCTCGGGCTGGACAGACTGGGTCTGCATGATCCCCGGGGAGCCGACCGGAAAAAACTCATCGTTTACGTGGAGATCGACCGTTGCGCCACCGACGCCATCATGGCCGTCACCGGCTGTCAGGTGGGGAAACGCTCCATGAAAGTGTTGGATTACGGCAAGATGGCAGCCTCCTTTCTCAACCTTGAGGCCGGCAGGGCATTTCGTATCAGCTCCCTCTGCGATGCCCGCGACAGGGCCATCGCCCGCTATCCAGACCTGAGTGAATTTGAGGCTCAGAAAGCGGCGTATCGGGAAATGGCGGATGAGGATCTTTTCAGTATTGAGGAGGTCAGTATCGTTCCCCCGCCGGAGGATCTTCCCGGCATTCCCCTCGGAGACTGCATCTGCGATATCTGCGGTGAAACAATTCTCGACAAACGCGAGGTCTATATCAACGGCAGAACACTGTGCCGCCCCTGCAGTGCAGGCGAAACGTATTACTCCCGCCGCCAGCCGGAGCATGAAGCAGCAAACGCAGGGGTCCGGTAATGGAAGCCTCCTTTTCCGAACTGGACTGGAACCAGCGCTGGCAGGAAGCCTGGCCGCCGCAGCAAAGAAAGAAAGACCCGAAAGAGTATTGGAATACGCGGGCACCGAGTTTTGCCAGTCACGCCAAACACTCCTCCTACGTCGATGATTTCCTCCAGCGCCTTGCTCCGCATCCCGACTGGTCCGTCCTTGATGTCGGCTGTGGAGCGGGCACCCTCGCAATTCCGCTCACGGGCAGAGTGAAGAGCATCACGGCCCTCGACATCTCTGAGACCATGCTCTCCCTGCTCATGGAAGAGTGCCGCAAAGAGCGGATAACCAGCATTCATCCCCATAACGTCTCCTGGGAAGATGACTGGGACGCCTGTGGCGTACAAGAGCACGATGTCGTCATCGCCTCACGCTCACTCACGCCCCTCAACCTGCGAGCAGCTCTGCAAAAGCTCAACGACAAAGCCCGGCAGCGGGTTGTCCTTACCTCAATTGTCGGCAGCGGTCCCTTTGACCCAAGGATTTTTGCCGCACTCCACAGAAAGAGAAAGCCGCAGCCGGACTACATTTACATTGTCAATATGCTCCATCAGATGGGCATCAACGCAGAGGTTAGTTTTATCGTCAATCGCAAAAATGAGCAGCGTTACGACAACCTTGAAGAGGCGGTAAACAGTGTCCGCTGGAAGGTTCCCGATCTGACAGAAAAAGAAGAAAACCTGCTTGCAGACTTTTTCAAAAAGAACCTTGTCGAAGCAGAAAACGGCTGGAAGATGAGAGAACCTCACACCGTCCGCTGGGCATATATTTCCTGGGAGAAAGAATGAGAATGAACACTGTGCTGGCACGAACCGGTAGAATAGCCTCTGGCAGCAGCCTTCTCGCCGTTCTGCTCCTGCTTTTACTGCAGACCTCCACTGCAGCCCGGGAAATTATCGATATGGCCGGCAACAAGGTGCAGCTGCCCGAGCACATCAGCCGGGTTGTCGGCGTCTCACCTCCCTGCACCTATCTCCTCTATGCCATTGATCCGAGCCTGATTGCCGGACTTCACAGCTCTCTGTCGGCAGATGAAAAGAGCTTTATGCCCGCTTCCTTTACCAGGCTGCCGATAATCGGCGGCTTTTTTGGTCAGGGTCACACAATCAATAAAGAGGTTCTGCTCGGGGTTCATCCGGATTTCATGCTCTATTCGGCATGGAAAAATCCGCGTTCCGCACAGAAATACCATAAGATCATGGCGCAGTTCCCCTTCCCGAAGGTTGCAGTACGAGTTGATTCCGTCACCGACTATCCTGCGGCTCTGCGCTTTCTCGGCTCGGTTGTCGATCGTTCAGAGCGGGCAGAAAAGCTGGCTGACTACGCGGAAGAAACCCTTGCTGAAACCCGGAAGAGTGTTTCCGCCCTTCCCGAAAACGCAAAGGTTCGAGTGTATTATGCGGAGGGAGTGGGAGGGCTCAGCACCGAACCGCTGGGGTCCTCTCATGCAGAGCTGATACCACTGGCGGGAGGAATCAATGTACACCAGGGGCAAATCACCTCTCTGTACGGTCACGAACAAATTTCCATGGAGCGGATACTGCTCTACAACCCGGAAGTCATTCTTGTGCAGGAAAAAAGGTTTTACGATTCTGTCTTTTCCGATCCCCGCTGGCAAAACATTCAGGCCGTACGCAATCACCGGGTCTATCTCATCCCCCGCGCCCTGTTCAACTGGTTTGACAGACCTCCGTCCTTCATGCGACTTCTCGGCTGCAAATGGCTGCTGCATCAGCTCTATCCGCAGCACTGCCAGCTGGATATGGTGGCGGAAACCATTCAGTTCTACCACCTGTTTCTCGGCATAGATCTCTCGCCTGAACAGGCAGGAGGGATACTCAATCCATGAAGAAACGGATGCTCCTCCTGCCCGCAGTGATATTGATCTGCGCGGCCATTCTCTCCCTTGGCCTTGGTCAGTTTCATGTCTCACCCGGGGAGATTTTCAGATTCTTCAGCAACAGGCTCTTCGGGATACCGGTCATGGACAACGAGAGGATGGCTCTGCTGCAGAATGTACTGATAGACATTCGTCTGCCACGCATCGCCGCTGCCATTCTTATCGGGGCCTCACTCTCCGTCTCCGGAGCATCCTACCAGGCGCTGTTTATTAATCCGCTCGTCTCCCCCGGCCTGCTCGGCGTGCTCGCCGGAGCAAGTTTTGGCGCCGCGTTCGGGATGGTTTTCTCCAGCTCGTGGTTCATGGTTCAGCTCTCAACGCTTTTGTTCGGTTTTCTGGCAGTCATTGTTGCCAGCGGGATTGCCAGGATATACCACAATCAGTCGGTTCTTATTCTCGTTCTCGGCGGCATTATCAGCGGCTCGTTTTTTACGGCGCTGCTCTCTTTGATAAAATACATCGCCGACCCGTATAATGAACTGCCTGCCATTGTCTACTGGCTGATGGGCAGCCTTGCCTTCGTGGATACGCATACCATTAAGCTCATCATGCTGCCGTCCATCGCGGGGATTATCCTTATTGCCTTCCATGGACGCCAGCTCAACGCCATCAGCATGGGGGAGGAAGAGGCCTCCAGTCTCGGCGTGAATGTCCGCAGAACGCGGCTGATCATCATTGCGTCGGCAACCCTTATCAGTGCGCTGACAGTAGTTGTCGGCGGCATGATCGGCTGGGTGGGGCTCATTATTCCTCACATCTGCCGGATGTTGTTCGGTCCCGATAATGAGATTCTTCTGCCGGCCTCCTGTCTTGTCGGCGGAATATATCTTCTTCTCATCGACAACATCTCCCGCCTGGCTTTTTCTTTTGAAATTCCGATCGGCGTCATTACGGCACTTATAGGTATCCCGTTTTTCACAGCAGTTTTAAAAAACAGCAACAGAGGGTGGCGATGAAAGAGATATTTTCCCTGGACAGCGTGCATTTTTCCTACGCCAGCCGTCCAATTCTCAACGATATTTCCCTTTCCATCTGCGATGGGGAGGTGGCCTGCCTGCTGGGCCCGAACGGCAGCGGCAAAACAACCCTGTTAAAACTCATGCTCGGCCTGCTGACACCCGTCTCCGGAAATATTCAGTTCTCCGGGAAAGCACTGCAAAGCATCCCGCAGAAACTCCTCGCCCGGGAACTGGCCTATGTCCCTCAGCTGCACCGCGAAGCTTTCACCTATGCGGTGGAAGATGTGGTCCTCATGGGCCGCCTCCCCTGGCACTCCTTCTTCTCGGCATACAACGCGGCGGACCTCGTTGAGACAGAAAAAGCGATGTCGCGACTTGGCATCGAACACCTGCGCCACCGTGCGTATACTGAAATCAGCGGCGGTGAACGGCAGCTGACCCTGATTGCCCGCGCTCTGGCTCAGGGTGCAAAGGTTTTTATTATGGATGAACCCGTCAACGGCCTCGATTACGGCAACCAGATCCGGCTGCTGACCCGCATCCAGAAACTGGCGACAGAGGGCTACACCTTCATCATCACCACCCATTTTCCCGACCACGCCCTGCACACCGCCGACCGCACCATCCTCCTCAAAGAGGGGAGAATCGTCGCAGACGGCACCCCGAGGCAGACCATCACCTCAAGAACAATTCAGGAACTCTATGCCGTTGATGTAAATGTGGTTCCGGTAAACGGGGAAAGCTCGGTCTGCCTGCCAACCTGGAGTAATTGAAGACGGGAGGCCCCGTGATTCTCCTCAGGGATTACCTCCTCAGGCTCACTCCTGTCTTTTAATAAGGCACCACATACCCACCAGGGACACCATGGGGAGAGAAAACAATCTGCCAGAGTTGAATCGTTCTGGCACGAAAAGCCCCGGCACAGGCGAGCAGGTAATATTCCCACATGCGGTAAAAGGTCTCATCGTAATACTCTTTCAGCTCGTCCCAGCCCGCCTTGAAATTTTCGTACCAGCACATCAGAGTCCTGTCGTAATACGCACCAAAATTGTGCCAGTTTTCAACGATAAAACGATCTTCACTGGCATTGAGGATTTGTTTTCCTGAAGGCAGCATGGAATTCGTAAAGATATAACGTTCCATCCACGGGTCCAGATTAATCTTCGAGGCATTCGAACCAATGGTATGCAGCAGAAAGAGGCCATCTTCCGTCAGATGTTCACGGGCGACCTTGAAATAGGTGGCATAATTTTTCACCCCCACATGCTCCATCATTCCCACCGAGACGATTCGGTCATACGTTCCTTTGATACTGCGGTAATCCTGCATGTGTATATTTACCGGAAGGCCCTTGCACAGCTCCTTCGCCAGTTTTGCCTGCTGCTCGGAAACTGTTACCCCCTCAACGCTGACCCCATATTTTTCTGCCGCATAGCGGGCGGTCCCGCCCCAGCCACAACCAATATCAAGGAGCTTCATCCCAGGTTTCAGCTGGAGTTTTCGGCAGATCAGATCGAGTTTATTCTCCTGGGCCTCGCCCAGATCAGCAGCATTTTTCCAATATCCACAGCTGTAAATCATCAATTTGTCGAGCATTTGACGATAGAGCCTGTTGCCAATATCGTAATGCTTTCTGCCGACGTCAAAGGCCTTTGAGCGCCTTCCCATATTGATAATGCGAGCCTTGAGAATCTTCAGTGATTCACTGAACGGGATAACAGCCTTGTCCAGCCCCTGCGAAAGAATCCTGTAAAAGAATTCATCGAGCTTCTCACACTCCCACCAGCCATCCATATATGACTCACCAAGCCCCAGAGAACCTTTGGCGAGGACCCTTGCATAAAAATCTTCATTATGGACCTGAATATCCCATGGATTTGGGCCATCCACCCTGATGCCGGCGGATTCTAACAACTCGTAGACGGTCTTCTTCAGCTCGCTTTTCTTCATGCCGTTTTCCTCCTTTTGGATAGTGATGAGAGGAGCACATAGCCTGGCAGAGTGTACAAACGTATCCAAAGCAAATGCCCCGGTGATTGAGTACATTCTAATTCTTCTTCCGCTAAAAAAAACACCACCTTGAAGAGATCACTTTTTGTTTCTTCTCCAGTAAAGGCTCTTCTTCCCCTCAAGTAGACAATTTTACGGAATATCCTCTCCCAGAGCGCGTGGCAGACTGCCCCTGCTGGAAAAAGGCAGCAGATTTCGACCCTTCCTGCCTTCACCCTTCCTACATTTTTGAAAAAACCTCACATTTTTGTTATTCATCCTGTGCATTTTATTTACAAATATTGTATCTTTG
>JBFHIO010000111.1:0-6074 GCA_041596435.1 Desulforhopalus sp.
CAAGCCCATGTTTCGCCGACCAAAGCCCTGCAGATCCGGATAGCCGGGATGAGCACCGATTTCTACACCGTGCTCCTTTGCCAGACACACCGTCTCTTCCATTACACCCGGGTCTCCAGCGTGGAATCCGCAGGCTATATTCGCCATATGGACATGGGGCATAATGCCTTTGTCCCAGCCAAAAGAGTAGCGGCCGAAGCCTTCTCCCATATCACAATTCAGTTTCATGTTTTTCCTTTTTTTCCTTTTCCTTTACATTCAGAACTCTGCTGACAGAATATTGCTTTTTACTATACAAATTGAGTGAAATAGAGGGCGATATTCGGGAAAATTATCAACAGGACAATCATAATTGCGATCATCACCACAAAGGGGGCGGCTCCCACCATGACGTCACTGATGGAACCGGTGCGCCGCACGCCCTGCACCACATAGAGGTTCAGCCCCACCGGCGGAGTAATCAGCGCCATCTCAATCAGCAGAATCAGCACCACACCGAACCAGATGGGATCATACCCGAGACCAATCAATACCGGTGCAATAATCGGAATAGTAATGACCATCAAAGAGAGGGTCTCCACGAAGAAACCGAGGACAATATAGAGCGCAATAACAATGAGCAGCGTCTGCAGCGGAGAAGTGCCCAGTCCGAAGACAAACTCCTTGAGCATATCCGCAAGACCAATGGAATCGAGAATGAAATTGAGGAAGTTGGCTGCAATGAGGATCAGCATGATCATCGCGCTGGTTCGCATCGTCCCTTCAAACACCTGTTGAAAAAACTTCAGGTTTACCGTCCGGTGGCTCAGAGCCAGGAGCAGAGATGCCAGGACTCCGAGAGCCGCTGATTCCGTCGGCGTGGCCAGTCCCGCATAGATAGAACCGATCACCACAAAAAAGATGATAAACACCGGGATGAGATCAAGCAGCCCGTGAATCCGAGCCTCCCAGCTGTAACTCTGCCGCCCCCCGCTCAATGCCGGATTAACCATGCAGGCCACTGCAATGCAGGTCATAAAAAGAATGGCGAGAATTATCCCCGGCACAATTCCCGCGAGGAAGAGACGTGGAATAGAGGTGTTGGTCAAAAAGCCATAAACGATGAGATTGATGGATGGGGGAATGAGAATCCCGAGCGTTCCGCCTGCGGCAATCGAACCACAAAAGAGTTTTTCAGAGTATTTGAACCGCCGCCCCTGGGGCAGAGCCACAGTGGTAATCGTTGCGGCAGTGGCCACGGAGGAGCCGGAAGTTGCCGCAAACAGGGCCGAGGTTCCAATATTGGCCTGCAGCAGTCCTCCCGGCAGCCAGGAGAGCCACTGGTTGAGAGCGTTATAGGTTCGCTCAGCAATTCCGGCACGCAGCAGAATCTCGCCCAGCATGACAAAGAGGGGAATGGAAAGCAGGAGAAAATCTGTACTCGCAGACCAGGTTATCTCACCCACCGCTCTGTAAAGCGGATAATCTGAAAACAACGCACCGATGGAGAGCCCGAGAATAACAAGGGCTGTCGCTACCGGCACACTGCAGAGCAGGAGAATCAGGAGAAGGACAAGGGTTGCACCAATAATCATGATTTAGCCCCCACTTCCTCTATCTCTTCAATCTCCTCCTCAAGAGTGACAATAGAAGCAAAATCCTCACTCTCCCCGCGGTTGCCCTTTATCTGTCGCCAGACTGTAACCGTCAACAACACCAGAATCACAATACAGAACCAGATCAGGCCGGCCAGCCAGAGACTCTGTGGAATCCACAGGGGCGTCGCGAGCGGGGTATTGGCCGTAGAATGTCGCAGCAGGGAAGTCTTCAACACAAAACAGGCAAACCAGCTGACAACTCCGAGATAGATGAGAAACATGCTCAGGGAAAAGATATCAAGGTATTGCTGCAGCCTCTGCGGACAGAGTCGATAGAGGATATCGATACGGATATGAGACTTGCGAAAGAGGGCAAAGCTGAAGCCCCAGCTGCAGCTGATGGCAAGGGCATACCTCGACAATTCATCCGTTCCACCAAGGGATATGGAGAAAACCTTGCGCAGTACTATCTCCACGGCAATCAATAGCGCCGTCAGCAGCAACAGGAGGCCGCCGCCCCAGGAAGCAACCTGAGAGATCTTCTCCACTTTGTGAACAATATCCATATTCTGACTCTCTTAAAAAATTACGGTACGGAGCATAATGCCCCACACCTGCCCTTCACACCCGGCTGCCATCCCGGTTCTTACTGTTTTGCTTTTATACCGACCACCTTCCCGATTGTCTCGTTCCAGGAGGTCATTGTTTCAGGCTTCACTTTTTTTGCGAGAGCTGGCAGTACATTGGAAATCAACACCTCTTTTACCCGGCTTCTGTCCGCATCCGTTACGGGAACCAGAGTCAGAGAAAGAGCCTCGCCATGGGGACAGACTCCCCCGGTGAGACACTGCACACCCTCAAGAGTCTCCTTCCCGGCAACAGCCCAGCCCGGATCTTCAAGATCTTTCTTCACGAGGCTCATCAGTTTGGCCTGTTCCTCGGCGGAGAACTTGTCCCAGGTGTTCAGCGACATCACGCCAACAACATAATCCCAGCCGCCGACGGGCAGCGGGTAAAGATATGAAGAAACCTCACCCCACCCTGCAGAGTAGCCTGAAAGCGAACCCGTAATGGCGGCATCCACCACTCCGCGCTGCAGAGCCTGCGGCACCTCGCTGAAGGAAAGCGTTACTCCCGTAGCACCGATAGCGGTCACAAATTCCGAGGTCGTCCAGCCGGAAGCACGGATTTTTTTCCCTTTCAAATCATCAAGAGACTTCAGAGGCACCCGGCTGAAAAGAACCTGTGCCGGATAGGGGGTAACGCTGAGCAGTTTCACATCAAAATCCCGTGCCAGATACTTCTCAAGCTCGGGCCGATACGCCTCCACGGTCTTGCGTGCCGTTTCAAGATCAGTGGTAATTCCTGGCAAATCAAGACCCGCCAGATCAGGACAGTCGGAGACGATATAATCAGCAACGGTATTCACCACATCAAACACGCCCATCTTCATCTGGCGAACCACTGCAGGACCTTTCAACTTCACCTGAGAAAGGGAGGTCATGTTCACCTTGCTCCCAAGCTCGGCCGGAACCGTTTTCGTCCAGAAAGGTTCTTCAAGATTTTTATACAGTGTCAAACTGTTCCAGCTTCCCACAACACGCAATCTGTCCGGCGCGGCAAACACGGCAGTCGATGAGAAAAGAACGGCAACAAGTGCGGCTGCAACTGTTTTAGAAATCATCATTATGCTCCCTGTAAAAGATTTTCCGCCATACTCTGACGAAGATGGACGAAATACTGGTTATTCAAGGTTCCCTTGCGTCAGCTTCTGTCTGGAAGGATGTGGACTCTGTACTGTTTTGTAATTGACCGGGAGAGAAGAGGGTCGATCATCGTGATTTCACAGGCCTCTGAATAAATCGTCCCTTCGGCAATAATCGGCAATGTCCCGCCAAAAATGGCGAGGGGGCCTGAAGTGACGTTATCTCTGGCAATGATATTCTCCAAATCATTCCAATGGAGAAGATCCCCGAGAACTCCGTTCTGGTATTTCTGCCACTTCCCGGCCACCATCACCCGGGCCTGCAGCTGGATACTGTCCCAGTGATCATCAACCTCATCAACAAACCAGAACTCATCTCCAACAATTTTATCACAAATCTGTTTCGACTTGGAGGTAGAGACGGATTCCAGTTCCCGGTCTGTATGATCGCTGGCCACAGTAAAATATCGACGGCCATGTTCATCCGAGGCAAGAAAGAACTCCACCTCCATGCTGCTGTACTCGCCGATAACGTACACCTCGTTTCCATCTCTTATCCGATGGGGCGAAATCCAGTAAAGGGCCGGAACAGAATAGGGAGTCGGAATTCCAAGTTTCTGCAACTCCTCTATGTGGGACTGAACAACATCCTGCCGGCGTCCGGTATAACCAGCGGCAACACAGCATTCGATGCTGAGGAGAGCGTTCTTTACCTCTCCATTTTTCCCCATCACTTTTATTTCTTTTTTCATGCTGACTCCTTTATCAGCCCCGCGTCCAGTTCACCTGCGATCTGGTGACGCATGGGAAAGTTAGACATAATGGTCATAATGCCACACAACAAAGCAATTATCGATATTTTTTTATTTCTGTGCCATATATGTAATTAATATCTCCTAACGTACTGTTTTCAAAGATATTTCAAATATTCAATATTGCATCCAGTTTCTGGTGACAAAAGAAAACCCCTGCTGTCAAGACAACAGGGGAGGTGTAAGCTCCATGTTCAATCAAACCAAAACGAAAAGATACCGCAGAAGGAATTCATCCCGCTTTACCCTTCCACCCTGTTTCGCCCCTTCTCCTTCGCGCGGTAGAGCGCCTGATCGACCCGATCAAGAAAGTCCTCCTCTGAAAGGTCCTCATCACAGAAGGTACTGCAGCCAAAACTCATCGTCACCCAGGGGCTGTTTATTCCCAATTGATGGGGAATGTGCTGACGCTCCACCTTCTCCCGCAGCCGCTCAGCAACAGCCCGACAGCCCTCTGCGCTGGTCTCCGGCAGGATGATGACAAACTCCTCACCGCCATAGCGGGCGAGCAGGTCGCCGGGGCGCTTGATCTCCTCAGCAAGAGCACCTGCAACAAGACGCAGGCAGTTGTCACCTGCCGGATGACCATAATAGTCGTTGTAAGGCTTGAAATAATCAACATCGCAAAGAATCACAGAAAAAGAAATTCCATTTCGCGAAGCACGATGAAATTCGCGATGAAATGTCTGGGAGAAACAGCGCCGGTTGGCAACCCCTGTAAGAGCGTCCACCTCCGCCAGGCGTTCAACGGCATCAAAGGACCGGATAAGCTGACTGCCAAAGAAGAAGATGAGAGCGGCGCCCACCCCGCCAATCGACAGCATATTGATTCCGAGGGGCCAGATGCGCTGTACAGGAACACGGAAATTTACGCTGATCCCGCCCCGGATATCGCCCACCTTATAGCCCTGCTCTCTGTGGCAGTCAAGGCAGCTCTCCACGGTATACAGTGGTGCGATATAGTGGAACTTCCTCGTTGTATCGTCCACATACCAGTATTCTTTTTTCTTCTTCTTTTCAAAATCCTCAAGAGCACCCTTCTCCCACGCCCGGGCCGCATTACCGGGTCGAAGAGGCTTGAGGCTGGTGATATGAAAATCGACAAGTTTCTCAGTGCTGGAATCCTCAGAGATGAGGCGGGTCATAAAGGCGGGATTGATCTTGGTCAGCTCGAGTCCTTCACGGGTGACAACATCCCGCAGAGGATCCTTCAGCCACGGATTGGGCTGAATTTTATCGGTCACCGGGACATAGACACCACCCTGCTCAGCGTTCCAGCGGCGGGTGATAACCACCATGTCAAAAAAGGAACGGGCGGCACGGACATTCTCTTCAGTGTGAAATTCATGACTGCGGGACAGATTCCAGAGAAACAGGGTACAGACAAAAAGAATCCAGAGAAGAATTATGACAAGAAGGCCCCCCCAGCGGATCCGGTTCGCCCTGCCGCGTTCAACACTCTCTTCTCCTTCCGCCTTCCCGCCATCGGGAGACTGAAAAATAAGTCTACTGATTATTTTTTTCATGCCATATCACTCTCCTCACATATTCCCGCCATCATCTGCGGCACGGCCGCCAGGCTTTTTTTATCCTCCACCGGAAAGCAGGCAAGCATACGGCCGTCAAACATCACACCAATGCGGTCGGAAAGGGTAAGCGCCTCGGTGAGATCGCCGGTCACAAGAAGAATCCCCGCGGCTTCACGAGCTTTGAGAAGGAGCTTCCACACCTCTTCCATGGCAGAGATATCAAGTCCCTGGGTGGGCTGCTCGGCGACGATGAGCCGCGGTTTACGATAAAATTCACGGGCGAGAACCATCTTCTGCAGATTACCACCGGAGAGTTGCCAGCCGGCAGCGGAGAGGTCTGGTGGACGGACGTCGAAGGTCTTAAGCAGATATTCTGCACGTTTACGCGCCTCCTCCCGGAAGAGAAAAAGTTTCCCCGGACCGCCGGAGAAACTGCGGCGGGTGGTGAGGA
>JBFHIO010000112.1:0-6029 GCA_041596435.1 Desulforhopalus sp.
CTCCGGGCCGGTGTCATGGTATAACCTTGTACGCTGGTGTGCCGGAGGCTTTTTCTTCTTTTTCTTTCTCTATTATTTTTACCACGGCAACCTCGCCGAAAATATTACGGCGCTGGAGGTGCTTGCCTTCAGTGCAGCACTTATAGTGGTCTCCTTTGTCCACTCGTGGACGATGGATTTTCAGGCCCAGGGGCGCTATCTTTTTCCCCTTTTGTCGATGTTTGCGCTGCTCTGCGGACTGCAGGGAAGGGTGTTGGAGCGGCGGCTGGTACTGGTGCCGATGACAGCATTGTTTGTACTCGGAGTGTGGTTCTTTGTCTTTATCGGGTTGAGCGGGATTGCGAAGGCATGAGATACTGCGGGGGGTATTCCCCCCGTTTTTACTGGTATCTTCGACCGGAGACCTCAAGCCAGCCACCGGGATGGCTCGGAGTGTCGGAGGCATGGGTCCAATGCAATACTCCACCCTTGTCATTCCAGATATACTCACCGGAGAAGCTGATCGGATCACCTTTTTTCAGCCCTTTGATCTTCGGGGCAAGGTCAATGTTATGGGCAATTTTCACCGTTTTTGCCGCACCGTTGACAGTGATGAGAAATTGCTGGTGACGCGGGGGATGGGTCTCATCCCGCAGGAGTTTTACTACCCGGCCTTCGCCTGTCACCTGCACGTGGTCGGCGCGGTTGCGGATTGCGTTGCTGATGGAGAGTGGTGTACTGCTCAGTTGCGGTGCGGGCTGGATTCGTTCTGAGCGGATCTGCGGTGCGGGCCCGGTCGGTTCGTTCTGGAACCGTTCTACGGCAAACAGCGCAAGGGCGATGAGCAAAACGATGAGCGGGCGGGAGAGTCTGGAGAAGTTCATGGCAGTTTCCGGAAAATTTGGGGGGTGAACAGCGGTCGAACTCAGCCTCGCACGGCACTGAATTACATGTTGTATTGGAAAAGTTTCATTCGTACAGCTATTTGAATTAGCGTATGGAAGGTGTAATATCAAAAATACGTGTATTATTCAAGGAACCCATTCCTCTGGAACAGAGCCATGCCCTTCGTCCCCGTTGTTGGAAGATCGATTAAGAAGCAGCTTGAGGAGCGAGAGCTTATCTGTCTCTCACCTCTTGCCACATTAAACTGCAACAGTACCGGCAGGCGTAAACCTGAACCTGAGGTTGAGGAGGATATTCGCCTGCCGTTCCAACGTGATCGCGACCGCATTATTCACAGCAAAACTTTCCGTCGCCTCAAACACAAAACCCAGGTTTTCCTTGCCCCTACCGGTGATCACTATCGCACCCGGCTCACTCATGTTCTGGAGGTCTCACAGATCGCCCGCACGATCAGTGTTGCTCTCTGTCTTAATGACGCTCTCACAGAGGCTATTGCCCTCGGTCACGACCTTGGACATACTCCCTTCGGTCACGCTGGAGAGACGGCCCTCAACGAACTGCATCCCGGCGGTTTTCGCCATTATGTGCACAGTCTGCGGGTCGTTGATTTCCTGGAGAATAACGGACGCGGGTTGAATCTTACCCATGAGGTGCGCAATGGCATTATATGCCATTCAAAGGGGCGGGGAGCCATTATCCCGGCACAGCGTTCCCGGCTGGCGCGCACACTCGAAGGACAGGTGGTGCGTCTCGGCGATATTATTGGCTATCTCAATCATGACATGGATGATGCTCTGCGGGCGGGAATTCTTCAGGAAAGTGATCTGCCGGCAAGTATTGTCAAGGTGGTTGGCGCCAATCATTCAAAGCGTATCGGAGCAATGGTGCGTGACCTTATTGTTGAGACTCTTACCGCCAATGACGGAAATCTGCATATCAGCGAAGAGATGCTTACCGCTCTTGACGAACTGCGAACCTTCCTTTTTGACCGGGTTTATACCTATCCGGCCGTACACCGCGAATTCATCAAGGCTAAACGGATCATCCGTGATCTCTATGGCTGGTTTCTTGAGAATGGTCTTGTCCAGCTCTCTGAACAGGGACTGCAGCCGGTGGAAGGTTGCGAACACTGGGAAAGTGAGAAGGTGGCACATCGTAAGGTGTGCGATTATATTGCCGGAATGACCGACCGCTACGCCCTTTCCATCTATCGCCATATCTTTATTCCGGAGCCGTGGAACGTGCGGTGAGTCTTACCGTACGGCACTGCTTGCAAAGTGCTGTTTTCAATGTATATTCACAGGCCTGCTGTTTTTATCCATGCAGAAAATCCTGTATTTAAACTCCGCCGATGCTTGGCATTTATGGGAAACCTGGAGAATTGATGAGAATCTCTTCTTCTCCAGGGGACCTCTTATTTCAAACTGGACATAATTTTTACGATGACAGAGCAACAGAATCTCCTCAGTAAAGGGTATGAATTTAAGGACGTGGAAAAAAAATGGCTCAATCGCTGGCTGACAGCAGGAGCCTTCTCGGGAAAGATGGAGGCGGGAAAGGAGAGTTTTTCCGTGGTAATTCCACCTCCTAATGTTACCGGAGTTCTCCATGTGGGCCATGCCCTGAACAATACATTGCAGGATATACTGGTGCGTTATCACCGCATGTGCGGTGATAACACCCTGTGGGTGCCTGGCACTGATCATGCGGGTATTGCCACCCAGAACGTGTTGGAAAGGCAGCTTGCCAAAGAGGGGAAAACCCGGGATGATCTTGGCCGCGACGCTTTCATAGAAAGGGTGTGGGAGTGGCGTGAAGAGAAGGGGGGGACCATTATCAATCAGCTTAAACGGCTGGGGGCCTCCTGTGACTGGGACCGTGAGCGCTTTACCATGGATGAAGGGCTGTCTAAGGCGGTACGCGAGGTGTTTGTACGCCTTTATGAAGAAGGGCTTATTTACAAAGGCGACTATATCGTTAACTGGTGTCCCCGCTGCCATACGGCGCTGGCCGATGATGAAGTGGAACACGAGGATGAACACGGAAAGCTCTACCATGTCCGTTATCCCTACGCCGACGGTTCCGGTTCTGTGGTCATTGCAACCACCCGTCCGGAAACCATCCCTGGAGATATGGCGGTAGCGGTACATCCTGATGATGAGCGCTATGCTCACCTTGGTGCTATCGGTATTAAACTGCCGTTGACCGACAGGGTGCTGCCGGTGGTGTTTGACCATCACGTTGACCGTGAGTTCGGGACAGGAGCGTTGAAGGTTACTCCGTCTCATGACCGGAACGACTACGAGATCGGGCTGCGTCATGATTTGCCGCGACTGAAGATAATGGATGATTACGGCAAGATGAATGAGAACGCCGGAAAGTATGCCGGAATGGATCGTTTTGACTGTCGTAAAGCTATTGTCGCAGACCTTGAGAAGGAGGGTTTCCTCGTTAAGATAGAGGATTACGACCACGCCGTCGGACACTGCTACCGGTGCAAGACGGTTATTGAGCCGATTACCTCGCTGCAGTGGTTTGTTTCGGTGAAACCGCTTGCCGCCGAAGCCGTGAAGGCTGTGCGTGAGGAGCGGATCAATATCTATCCGAAGAACTGGTACAACACCTTCTATTCGTGGATGGATAATATCCGTGACTGGTGTATTTCCCGGCAGATCTGGTGGGGACATCGTATTCCCGCGTGGACCTGCGACAAGTGCGGTGAGATTATCGTTGCCACTGAAGATCCGACCAGCTGCCCCAAATGCGGGGCAACCGAACTCACCCAGGAACGGGATGTGCTTGATACCTGGTTCTCCTCGGCTCTCTGGCCTTTTTCGACACTGGGGTGGCCGGAGCAGACAAAGGAACTTGAGACTTTTTATCCAACCTCAATCCTTATTACAAGTTTTGATATCCTCTTCTTCTGGGTGGCGCGGATGATGATGATGGGACTGCATTTCATGGATGAAGTGCCGTTCCATGATGTCTATCTCCACGCCCTTGTACGGGACAAGTTTGGCAAGAAAATGTCAAAATCCACCGGCAACGTTATTGATCCTCTGGTTGTTATGGACGAATACGGCACCGATGCCATGCGTTTTACTCTCACTGCCTTTGCCGCGCAGGGACGGGAGATTAAGCTGGATGAGGAGCGTATTGAGGGGTATCGGCATTTTATCAACAAGATCTGGAATGCTGCCCGCTTCGCTCTGATGCATGTCAGCGACTGCGGACCGGAGGTGAAAGAGGCTCTTGCCGAGCCAGAAAAGCTTCCGCTGGTTCATCAGTGGATACTCAGCCGGGCCAATGACACTGTGCGAGAGGTTCGTCTGGCGCTGGATGAGTATCGTTTCAACGATGTAGCGAGCCTCAATTACCAGTTTATCTGGAAGGAGTTTTGCGACTGGTATCTGGAGTGGATCAAAGCGGATCTCTTCAGCAAAGATGAAACAGCGAAGAAGCAGGCGCGTGGTGTGTTGCTGGAGGTGCTGGAGACGGTGCTCAAGATGATGCACCCGATTACGCCATATGTTACTGAGGAAATATGGTCGGTACTGCCCGGAGAACGTGGACTGCTGACTCTTGCTGATTTTCCAGTGGTTCGTGATGAACGTAAAAACGACACCGCTGTTGCCGAGATGGAGACCCTGATGGGGGTTATCACCGGGATTCGTAATATTCGCAGTGAAGCGGATGTACATCCCTCGACGAAGATCAATGTCATTGTTCACTGTCCGGCAGAAGCAACAACGGCATTTATTCAGAAGTACGAACCGGCAATCAGCGATATGACCCGCCTTGCCAGTCTAAGGGTGGAAACCGGCGGTGAAAAACCGGCTGATGCGGCAACTTATATTTTTGGTGAGATTGAGATCTTTGCACCACTCAAAGGATTAGTTGATGTAGATGCGGAGCTTGCCAAACTGGCCAGAGAGCACAAGAAGATCGACGGTAAAATGAAGCAGATTACCGGCAAACTTGGCAATGAGAAGTTTCTTGCCAATGCCCCCGCAGAGGTGGTCGAAAAGGTGCAGGGAGAGAAGGCTGAGCTGGAGGCAAAACTGGCTAAAGTTCTTGAGGCGGAGGAGCGCTTTCGCAATATGTCATAAAAGGTCTTGCACGGAGAAAGTTGATTGCGGATTGTGTTCGCCACAGCTTCGAAGAAAGAACTTATCAAATTTACTTAAAAAAAACTTGATAATTGCCGTCTGTTTTGTGATATTAAAGATTAAGTCATCGGAAAATGTTCCAAAAACGGAGCTGAGGTGATTGAATTTGTGCTGATATCGGCAGTTTCAGAATTAGAATTGAAATAAGTAAGCGAGGCGAATCAATGCGTTGTCCCAAGTGTGGCTATATTTCTTTTGATCAAATCGACAAGTGTCTGCGTTGCGGGAAAGATATTGGAACCACTGCCGCAGAGGTAAATGGCAGCGCTTATAATGTTCCCGCACCAGATTACCTGGTGTTTGACGTTCATGAAAAACGCGAGCAGAATGATGCCGATACCTCTGAAGAGATTTTTCTTGGAGAGGAAGCTCTGGAGGCAGGAGAAGTTGTTGATTTTGATTTTGCCAATGAGAGCAATGAAACCCCTGTCGAAGTGAATCTCGACAGTGTGGAAGAAGTTGAAGCGGAAGGTGAACATGAAATTGAGATGGATATGAATTTCTTCGAAGAAGAGAGTGCTGTTCTCGAATCTTCCTCTCCTGCCCTCGAGAGTGATTCGGAAGAAGAGGGGATCGACTTTGACTTTGATACTCCGCCTGCAGGACCGCTTCCCCCGGTTGCTTCTAACGAAGACATTACAGAAAAGGTCGAAGAGGTCTTTGAGAAGGCTGAGGATATTGAATTGGGTGATGCCGGGCTTGATCATCTGTTCGATACTGAAGAGCCTGCTCCAGTACCGCCTCATGACAGCAGTAAGCTCTCTATGGACGACTTTGATATGGATCTTGATCTCGGTGATCTTGATCTCGGTTTGGACGATGAAAAGAAATAATGAAAGAAAAGATTGAAAAGACTAGAAAAATTGTTGACACGCTTCGCATAATTTTGTAAATAACTGACTTCCGACGCAGAACAAAGCGCAACAAACTAAAGTTTAACAAAAGGTGCCGGGATAGCTCAGTCGGTAGAGCAAC